>NZ_CP088924.1 GCF_021545845.1 Rhodanobacter thiooxydans | reverse complement strand
GCTGCGCACGATAGGCGCGGGGAAGGTGAAGGCGGATGGGAAACGAGCCCGCCAATCCGGGGCGTTTCGGAGCTGGCCGCCGGCCCGCGACTCCTATTCTGGCCATCCGCCGCGTCAACGCCGGCGCTCACTCCACCCCCAAAGGACGGCCATGCCCACCTTCTCACGACTCGCCCGTCGCGCCCTCACCGGCGCCCTCGCTCTCACCGCCTCCGTTGGCGCCGTTGCTGGGGCCGCGGGACCCACCGATCACCAGGCGATCCGCGACACCGTTCGCGCCATCAACGACAAAGCGGTGATCCGCTCGATCGACGACATGCCGATCCCGGGACTCAAACGCGTGATCGCCGACGGCTCGGTGCTCTACACGACCGAAGATGGCCGGTACCTGTTCTACGGCGTGCTGCTGGACACCAAGACACACAGCAACCTGACGGACGAAGCACTCGGTGACGTCCGGGTGGAGCTCCTGAAGACCATTCCGGCCGCGGACAAGATCGTTTTCTCACCGAAGAACCCGAAGTACACGGTGACGGTGTTCACTGATACCGGCTGCCCCTACTGCCACATGATCCAGAAGAACCTTCAGGGTTACATGGACGCGGGCATCGCGATCGAGTACGTGCCCTTCCCTCGTGGCGGCGTGCAGTCTCCGGAGATGGCAACCATGAAGTCGGTCTGGTGTGCCGAGGACCGCAAGGCGGCCTACGCCACGGTGGTCGCCGGTGGCAAGGTGCAGCCGGCTGACTGCGCGCGCAGTGCCGACATCGCCAAGATGTACGCGCTGGGCGACAAGCTCGGGATCGAAGGCACCCCTGCCATCTACGACCAAACCGGCCGCCAGCTCGGTGGCTTCCTGCCGCCGGCCGCGCTCCTGGGCAAGCTGCAGCAAGGCCAGAAGAAGGCCCAGGTCGCCGCCGTCGCTCCGTGATCCCACCTGCCACACGCACAAGACCCGCCTCGCGCGGGTTTTGTCGCTTTTGGAGTCGATATGCGTCTTGAATCCGCCTTCGCCATCAACCTGCGCATCGCCATCTCGGTCGTCGTTGGCGCCGGCGCCGCGTTCGTCACCTGCCTGGTGAAAGGCCAGCCACCTCTGGACGGCGTAGGCCTCGCCCTGATGGTTAGCGCGGGTGTCCTGCTGGCCTCCTACGCGGTCATTCCCGCGCAGGTCGATCAGGATCGTCCCTGATCCTTACCTTCAACGGGGGCGGCTGCTTGACAGGCCGTCCCCGCCCGGCCGGCTCGCGCGGCAAGCGGCCACAGCCGACTGCGGCGTCCATGACACCAGTCGGCTCTGCAGATCCGCGATGCATTCGTCCGTCGCCTTGAGCCTTGCGTACCGCGTGCTGGTGAACGACCGCGTGTCCAGCTTGTTCCGCCGCGTGTAGTCGTCCATCGACACCAGCGTGTACTCGAAGGTCGCATCCAGCGGCAGCTCGCGCATCACCTGGTTGAACAGCGGTGCCGTGGCGATATTGCAGCACGTGAACTGCAGCAGCGCCGGCTGTTCGGGCGCAATCGGTGTGCGATCACTGCGCTTGTCCTCCGGACTCTGGAGGTTGTCGTCGAAGACCACGTCGCCTGAGGGAAGCGTCACCCGCAGATGGAAGACCGGGTGATACACGTCCATCTCGGTATGGTTGACGAAGTTGAATGCGAAGGTCGCTTGGTCATCAACACCCATCGCACCATCCACCGGCGGCACGAAGGCGGGCTTGGCCCATTCGAACTGGTCGACTGTGAATAGGCCCTCCTGCTGCGCCTGGTCTCGGGCGAGTTCCAGCAGCTCCTTGTCCAGCTGCAATGTGCGTAGCAGCGAGGAATTACGAACTGCGTCTGGCGCCGCCGGATCCGCTGTCGGTGCATGCACCAGGTTATCGGCATTGCCCTTGAGGGTCCGAGTGGTGAAGCGGATGAACTCGTCCACCTTCATGCCGACCACCGCTTCGGGCGCCGGCAACCCCGCGCGAGGGTGCTTCAAGAAGGCCTCAACGAACGCATCGCGCGCCTTGGTCGCGCTGGCCACCTCCGGGCGCGGTGCGCGCTTGATGGCGGCGTCGATCGCAGCTTCCAGAGTCTCTCCCTTGCGCAACTGGATGCGGGGCTCACTGTGGCAACCTGCGAGCGCTGCCGCGCTCAGCAGAAGGATCATACTGGCGCGCTTCACAGGCTCACCTCGCCGCCGTGGTGGGGGCCGCTCTTGCCGGCACGGGCGCCATCACCGATGAGCGTGCGTACCCCGCTGCTGTCCGGCGGCGACACGAACGCCTGCGCCTCCAGCTGCTCGATGATCCGGGCGCTGCGGTTATAGCCGATGCGCATCGCCCGCTGCAGCCCGGCGATCGACACTCTCCCCGTGGATCGCAGAACCTGCTTGGCCGCCTCGAGTGAGGCCGCCTCATCCTCCCCATCGGGAACCACGGGGCCAAAGGGCAACTCAGCGGTCTTGTTCTCTGCCACCGCGCGATCAATGACCGCCTCGGTAGTTGGGCGGCCCAGACCGAAAATCACCTCGAGCTGATCGAGCAGCTCGCCGACTTCGCCGTGGACGAACATCGCTCGCGCCTCGATCTCCAGTTTGAGGTCCCCTTCCGCGCGCTCGCCGGCGGCATGGAGGTCATCCATCGCCACGTCGAGGAACTTGATCTTGCGGATGACCAGCGACTCATCGAGCACGAACGACAGCCGATCACGGTAAACCAGGCCGAGCTGACTGACCTGCTTGCCGCCGCGCAGATGCTCGCGCACCTCCTCGCTGTCCAGGCTCTCGTGGCGGCATCGCCAGACCGCGCCCTTGCTGGTTGCCATGTCCTTGAGTTCGCACTCGTCGCCCAGCGCCCAGCCTTCGGGAAGGTCGGCCGAGGCGAGCCAAGCCGTGAGAGTGGCCCGCACGGAGTTGTCAGGGGCCATCGGCAGTGCCGGGAATGAGCCCAGGGCCTCCCGGACGCTCGACAGGAAGGATTCGGCCGACTTGCGGCTTGAGCTGTCGATGCACACGAACCCGCGGCTGAGGTCGACCCACGCATCCGTCCGGCCCGGTTGCACCAGTGCCTGCGGCAGCAGCTCCGTGACCACTTCGTCCTTCATCCGCTTACGCTCCCGTCCGCCGATCTTGCGCCCCTCCTCCTGCTCGATCTTGGTCACCTTCTTCTGCAGCGCCCGGTTCACGGCAGACGCCGGCAAGAGCTTCGACTCGCTCCCCAGCGCCAGCAGGACCGCGCGGCCGACCGTGCGGCAAAACTCACCCTCCGTCCCCGTCGGACTCACGAATCCACGCGTGTGGACCTCAAGGGCGCCGCATTCGCGCATGGGATGCTCGGGCAAGGCCTCGGGGAGGCGATCGAGATCCTTGGCGACCTCATCGGAGATCCGGAAAAGGGTGATGTTCCTGGGAAGCATGGTGTCGTCTCCGGTCAGCGTCCGCCGCGCAGTACGGCGAAGTTCCAGTTGGGTAATGCTCGGTGCCGCCCGTCGTATCGCGGCACGACAGCCGGCGTGCTTCCGCGGGGCTTGCCTGTCGGCCGCGGCGCGGCGGCGACGGGTTCAGGCGGGGCCGGCTGTGCGGCTGCGCGAATCAGCGCGAGTCGCTCGGCGCGGGCGGCAGCGTTGAGGCTCGATGTCATCGATCTAGTGTCTCCGTTGGCTGGCGGGGCGGCGCACCGAAAGAGCCGGCACAGGACCGCCCGTTTCGTTACGAGTGATCAGTTCTGGGCGAAGTAGTCCGGTGCGTGCTGCACACAGAACAGGTTCAATGCCTGCACGTGGGCGAGAGGGAAGTGGTATTTCACCGCCGACTGGAACAGCCGGATCTGGACCCCTGCGACTTCACCCCGGAAGGCGCGATCAGGAACCCATCCGTTGGATTCGAGATCGCAAAGAACTCCCGCGACCTCGACCCGGAGAGCGCGGGCGTCCAAATTCGGACAGGCGAAGGGCAAGCAGACCGCCAAAGCGTTGAGATGGTTGCGAATGCTTTCCTGCGACTGGCTGCTATAGCGGCCTGGCGTCCAGAACTGGTCGACGGACGCACCGTGCTCGAGCACCAGGCGACCAGCGACGGTCTTCGGCTTTTTTTGGTGCCGCAGGCCGAACACGCGCGCGAAGCTAAGGGCTGCCTGCTGGTACGCCAGTTCCAGCGCACGGGGCGCGAAGGCGGCGAGCAGACGCTCGACCAGATCCACGCAAGTAAAGGGGACCCGCGTGGCTAGGGGCCGGTGCGAGAAGTAGCGCGAGCGCAAGTCATCAACCGGGAGGACCAAGGGCGTCTCAGTCGGAGACAGCGCTACGGCCACGCGGTCGACCATGGCAGCGAACAGGCGCTCGGGGACGTGGTAGAGCGCCTCAGCGCGACCCATGGGGTCGTAGCGCACGAGGGACGCGCATTTGTTCTGCCCAAACTCCTTGGCCACCCGCTCGACGAGCGCGTGCAGCTCCGCATGGGACTCGTCGATCATGCGCGCCTCGGCCAGAAGGAGGTTGTGCATGCTCGGGTTGTGGCTCGGGGCTAGATCGAGCGGAACCTGTTGGGCTTGGGTCGACATCTACGTCTCTCGCGGCAAGGGGCGGTCCACTGAACGTAGACCCGTCGAGCGCGCGCCAAACTTGACCCAAAAACAGCAAGGGCCCGCGCCACCACAGCGCGAGCCCTCCTGCCGCCCTCCTGGGCGATTGATCATCCTTGCGCTGCGGGCTTCACCGCTCCGTGCTTCCACCACACCCGGGCACCTACGTGGCTCCCATTCCCCATCACGCTACCGCGGGCGCGCGGCCCCACCAAACCAGGTCATGCGGCTGCCGGTGTCGAGGCGGCGAAGCTCGATGCATGCTCCGTCAGGCAGGCGTTGATGCGGGCGGCCAGGTCGAGCGGGATCTGAAACTCGACCTTGTTCTGATACGCCCGCAATACCACCGGGCCAATCGGACCGTAGGCCGTGCGCGAGGGCTCCCAGCGGTTCATCTGTCCGACGCGCCGGAGCCGCTCGACGTCTGGCTGCATCTGCTGGGCGACTCCCGCGTCGATTGCCGACACGACGTCCGTCATGGCCTGACACGCCTGGACCAGCGTCTGATCGTTTGACCAGGACAGTCGCCCGCCCCAGCGGTCGGTGTGCATGCGCAGGTCGAGCACGATGTACCCGCGGCGCTGTTCGGGCGCGGTGCCAGCAGAGAGACGGAAGAGATCCACCACGCGATCAGCCGCCTGGCGAAGGCCCATCGATGCGGCGCCATCCGCGAACGCCTCATACAGCGCCTGTCCCATCCGGACGCAGCAGAATCCCTCTGCGGGCAGCGTCCGCGACGCATCGACAAAGAACGTTCCCACGATCCGTTCGTGACCCTCGAGCTCGAGCGCGTGGGCGCCGGCCAGCTCTCGGCGGATCGCCTCGACCACCTCCGCGCACGTGCGGCGTGCGAAGTCGGCCAGCGTCGTGGACGGATGCTGCGCGAAATGGCGGAAAGGCCGCAGATGGAGGGGAACCGCGTCGTACTCGAAGGCTGCGGCCTCGGCGGCGATCGCCATCAGCTCGCGCAGGCTGACGGCTACGCGGTTGAAGTTGGACTGCAGGTCCTCGAGCGCGCGGCGGGTGGTCTGTTGCATGGTCGGATCCTCGGGCGGTGCAGCGAGGATGACCGCGCAGCAAGCGGGCCAAAGATCCGTTCGATCTGCGCCGGCCGTCTCGCCGGCGGAATGTCAGGCCACGAGTCGGCCGCTTACCGGAGGGCTGGCACGCCAGTGCGCCGCTATCCATCGGTAGGTGTCGTATGCCACGCGTCCGCTGCCGTCCTCGATGACAAAGAACTCCACCACCGGCCGCTGTGCGAGCTCGGGCAGCAGATCAAGCACCTGCAGGTCCGTGACGTCCTGCAGCGCCAGCGCAAACCCGGCGCCACCGCTGCGCAAGCGCTCTTTGATCGCAGCCGCCTGGGCGTGCCCTGCCGGCTCGTCGAGACCGAACAGGCCGTCAGGCAGCGCGGTCACGCCGTGAGGGACACGCGGCAGCTTAGCCTTGTTCAGTAGTACCGTCTTCCCGACGCCTGCGCGCCCGATCAATACGACAACGGTCCCGCCGGCGACCAGTTGGCGGATATACGGCGGAATGATCCAGCGCTTGATGCGATCCCTCAGCGTCGCGTGCCTGGAGCAGCGCGACTGGACCACGAGCAGTGCTGCTGTCGGTGGGGGGTTCACGGTCCTGCGTCCTTTGTGGACTCGCGTTGGAGCACACCGCTTATGGCGGGTTCGTTCCCCGCGTTGGGACACTGGAAGTGCGCGTCGATGACGGCTCGAACTGAGCGCGCCGCTCCACCGCGGGGAGCTGCAGCCAGGGCGAGCGCGCGCGCGCCGGCCAGGCGCTCCAACACCAGCGTTTGGCGGGCGCCGTTCGCCACGCCCTCGGCCAGCAGTCTCGGCGTTTTCGCCATCGCGCCGGCCAGGATCTCGATCTGCGCCAGCGCGCCCTGCGGCCGTGCCGTGGCGAGGTGGCGGATATGGATGAGGATTTCGCTCAGCTGGTCGAGCGACGCGAGGTCTCCCTCCTCAAGCGTCACTCGTCTTGGCACCGTGACCTGCATAAGGGCGTCGAAGCCTGGGAGTTGCGGATAGTCGTCGTGGAACGACGGGGTATCAGCGGGAGAATCGGTCATGGTGCGGCGCTCCTTTGCACCCGGGTGATGGCTTGCAGGCTCAGGCCCGCCTGATACACGGACAGGTCGAATCCTGGCGTCTGGCATGGACCGAGACAGCGGAGTGCCCAGCGGTAGGCGTCCTCCTTCCGCCCCAGTTCCTTGGCCATCGCTGCGGCGCCCAATGCGGCCAGCGTGTCGCCCGCCTCGAACGCGGCCTCGTAGAGCATCGCGGCTTGAGCCGGATTGCGCGGCCGATCGACGCCGAGCGCATTGATGTTCGCGGCCGCGTGGAGCATCCAGCGATCGGAGTACGCCGCATCCCCACGCCGTCCCAGCGCCGCCTCGGCGGCCGTGAGCACCCGCTCTGCCGCCTGCTTGCGGATCGCCTGGAACCGCTGCGGCGCGTAGATCGGATCGTCCTGGCGCAGTGGGTCAGGGAAGAGTGATGCCGCCGCGACCAGGTTGCCCTGGCCCAGCGCGGACAGTAGCCATTTCCGCTCCTGGTCCGTCACCCGTTCCTGCGCGCTGGGCGCCTTCGCGCCTGTCGCCTGCATGACACGACGCTCCTGCGCCTGCAGTGCCGTGAATGCTTCCCACGAGTCGCCACCGGGCCGCATCCCGTCCATGGAGGACAGCAGCGCCTTGTTGGCGCGGTAGTCGGCCAGCCGATCGCGCGCGAGCGGATAGACCATGGCAGACGTAGCGACGACCGCGGCCGCCACGAGCGCTACTCGGGCGACGCGACGAAGCGGGAATTGAGGTTGCGACATGCGTTGGGTTCTCCTGATGGGGGCGCGTAGGCGCCCCCCTTGCCTCAGATGCGCATCGGCATGACCACATGGCGAATCGAGGTGTCGCCAGCGGCCGTGACGAGCATGCTGGTGGCCGAATCGCGCACGCTGATGCACGCGGTCTCCCCGATGAACCCGTCAAGGGCGTCGGCGAGGTAGTGGTGATTGATGCCGTACTCCATGCTCGGCACGGTGGTGTGCGCTGCGACGTCCTCGTTGGCGCTGCCCTGCCCTTCCGCCTTCGTGTGCAGACGGATGCCGTCCTCGGTGAAGGACAGCCGCAACGTGTTGTACTTGGACTCCGCCAGCAAAGCCGCGCGGCCCACCGCCTCACGCAGCTCGCCCGCACTTACCGACAGGGAGCCGGCGAAGCCGGTGGGGATGACGCGTTCGAAGTCGGGAAATGCCCCGGAGACCAAGCGGGTCGTGAGCGTGGTGTCGCCAACGGCCACGCGCACCTGACCGGTGCCCGCCTCGATGGTCACAGCCGTATCGTCCGTCGGCAGCAGGCCCACGATCTGTGCGACGCCCTTGCGCGGAATGATGGCCGAGTAGTCCTGCGCGACCGGCGCAGGAAGCGCCACCTCACCGACCGCGAGACGGTGGCCATCGCTGGCCACACATGCGAGCTGGTCACCCGATGCTTTGAGCAGCATGCCGTTGAGATACGTACGCACGTCGCCCTTGGCCATCGCTACGCTCACGCGATCCATGACCCGGCGCAGTGCCTTTGCTTCGACACGGATGGCCCGCGCATCGTCCACCTTCATGGCTTCGGGAAATTCCGTCGCCGGCAGCGTGGAGAGCGTGTAGCGCCCCTTGCCGGAGGTGATGGCCAGCTTCCCCGAGGTGAGCTTGACGGTGACCTCCCCCGCATCGGGCAAGGCGCGCACGATGTCCACGAGCTTCTTGCTCGGCACCGTAATGGCACCGTCACTGAGCGTCTGGCCGACCTCGCCGACGCTCTGCAACTCGATTTCCAGGTCCGTGGCCTTGACCGTGAGACGGCTGCCCTCGCAGTTCAGCAGGACATTTTCCAGAATCGGCATCGACGCGCCGCGCTGCGCGGCGCCGGCCACGGAAGTGAGTTGGCGCAGGAGGGTGGTGCGAGCGATTCGGAAGTGCATGGGCGTCGCCTCAGTGAGTGGTCCATTCACCGTAGGCGAGCGCGAGCCGGCGCAAAGTCAGCGGCAATTCCGCACGCATCACGCCGCCCTTGCCGGCACGCCGGCCTCGCCGAGCAGCGAGCCGGTTGCGAGATACGCCTGCACATGCGCCAAGACGCGGCGGTCGGCCAGCAGACCCTGGTGCGTTACCGGAAGACGGATGTGCTCCGTCAGCCCGGGCCACGCCGTTTCAGCGACGGCGACTGTCCCATCATTCGGCCCATCCAGTGTCCGCACCAGACGGCCCACTGCATGCGGGCGCTCGCCGGCGATCATGGCGATCCGCGCCGGCACACGCGGATAGTCGAGCCCCGCGCCCAGCAGGTCCGCCGAGGCATCCAAGAGTGCTCGCCCCGCACGGAACGTCGCCAACCGTCGCGCACTCGCGCTGCCGCGCAGCGGCGCGCCGAGGCAGAGAATGCCGCTTACGCGCTGCGTGACGGACGAGTGGCGGCACGCACTGACGGCCAGGAGGCCGCCGTAGCTGTGTCCGATCACGACCACGGGACGGCGTGCTTCGCGGATGACCTTCTGCAAACGCGCCTGGATCACCGCGGGAGCGTCACACCGCGAGTAGTGGAAGCGGCCCGTCCGGTGGCCGCTGGCCAAGGCCACATCAGCGACCGCAGCCATGGACGCGCAGGTACGCATCAAGCCAGGTACGAGAATGACGTCGGTCTTGGGGTGAATGGTGTACGGCATGATGGCGGTCGGTGGATAACACCGGGCCACGATAGGCTTCAGGTCTAGGCATAGAGGGGCGAAAGCAGCGCATTGCGTCGTGGCGTTTCGCTCGTCGTCCGACTGGGAGTCAGGCGCGCAGAGGCCAGCGCAACTTCACTCGGTGAGCGTCGTCCAGAAGACCTTGAAGGCGCGCGAGGCCCGCGTCGGCCAGCGCATCGCACGCACCTGACGCGGTGGCCAGCTCGGCGATGTCAATCGGACGCAGCGCGTGGTCACCGAGGCCGCATTGGACGTACCACTCCAGCGCCGCACGAACGGTCGCAAGCTGCTGGGAATCCAACGTGACTTCCTCGGGCGCGGCATAGGGTGACAGCAGCACCCGGCGCGGCGATCCTGGGTTGCCGTCCACCAGTAAACCTATCAGGCGCCAGCGACGAGGGCGAGCACGACCACGACGCCCAGGAGCACCGGGCTGGCGGCGCGCCCCAGGAATCCGAGCGTGCGTTCCGGCCAGCGCGCTTCACAATAGGCGATCACCGCGGCCATGACTGCGGCGAAGCACGTGGGAAGCGAAGCAAGGTCGATGGGGCGGGCCTGCGGCATGATCCTGGCCCAGAGCAGCTGTCCGGTCAGCACGGCAAGTCCAACAAGAATGCCGAACCCGATGGCATGCGCCAGCACCTTGGCGGTATGGGGCCGATGGTTTCGGGCCGTAACGAGCGCGCTGGTCTTCATGGGCGACATTCCGTGGAGTGATGCGAGGAGATCACAGGCTGGGCACGGCATGGCAACAGGGGGGGTGCCATGCGCCGAAGCACGCCCCAGGGGGGAGGCGTCGTGCCCAGACTGCGACCGCTCTCCTCCTTGCGGAGGAACGTCATTGACCCGACAGGGGGCGCGGGTCGCCAACGTACACTCTGGATCATGCTGCCCGCATAGATCCGGACCGAGTCTTTCGACATGAAGGCGTGTGGGAGTGCGGCCACATGGAAATCATAGGGCCGCGGGTTTGCGCCGAATCTGCGAAACACCCCTCGCAGCGGCCGGTGTTTCGGCGGCGACCGACCACACGCCGGCGCGACGTTCAGTCCACCGCTGCAGGCCGATCCAGATCGCGCAAGGCGCCCTCGATGTAGTCCTCAACGGCATCGGCGGGCTCCTGGCCGAAGCGATGCCCTGGCAGGCCGTACGCAGCCTCGCAGGCCGCGGGCGACCAGCCCGTGCGCGCAGCAAGCAGCCGGCAGAACGCTGCTTTGAAATCGTCCTCGCGCCAGTGCTTGCGCCTCACCCGCCACTCCCGTCATTGATGGGACGGATGGTAGTCGTCAGCGGACAACGGCGCGCGTTCCTCAGCGTGGTTCGACCTCAAGACCGAGCAGCTCGGCCAGCTCCAGCGCGCGGCCGTCGGTCAAGGCGCGCACTCGCCGCTGCAGGCACGCGGGCGCCGCCTCAGGGGTCAACTCGGAGTGGTCGACCAAGCCGGTGCGCATGAATGATGCCAGCAGCGGAATGGATTGGACCGGCTGCCTACCCATGTGGGCGAGGATGGCCGCTCGCGCGCGGTCAGCGCGCCAGTGGCTCGCCAGCCGGTTGACAGCGGGCGCACGCGGCTCACCGACGTCCGTGCGAACCGGTGGCGTCTCTGTGTCTGGATATGTGGCGATAAGCGCAGCGATCACGGCCAGGGCCACCCATGCTGCCGCCTCGCCATTGGCGCCGACGGGCGCGACAAGGGCCAGGACGACCATGGCAACGGCGGTCAGTCCGAGAGTTCGAGCAAGGGTTGCTGGCATGGAATCACTCCGGCGGCAGGATCGGGCCACAATAGGCGGCGCACGCTGGCGCGGTGTCTGGAAACGACCCGGTTTGTGGGGCCTGCTTTCCGACCCCAGTCAGCGGCGCCGACGGTTGCCGTTACGAGCCGCGAGCAGCGGCGCCACACCGGACCCATAGAGCTGCGTCGCAATCGCGCCGGCCCCCACTGCGAACACGATGCCGACGGCGGTGAGTCCGTAGCCGATCGCGAGAGCCTTCACCGGCTGCTCTTGCCAGTAGACCATCGCCAACCAGAGCCGCTCAATCGTGGGCTGATCGAACCAGCGGCTGAGCGTGCTGCCGATGGAGGCCGATGCAGCCACAAGCGCGAACCAGGCAGCCGCCTTGGGAATGGTCCGGGCGCGGTCATTGACCGTGGCGGCGCGCCACGCGACGTACGCGACGGCGATCTGGCACAGGAAGAACAGCAGTCCGAAAAAGGTGACCATGGGGCACTCCGGCAAGTGGTGTGCAGCCACTGTCCCCCGCCCCGATCAGGCGCAAAGTCACGCCCCTTTCTGCGCCTCTTGCCTGGCGCCCGCCGGTGCGTGGCCAAGCAACTCTTCACGAAGCCCGTCGACCGCCTCCGATGGCCCGAACACGTAGGTGGCGTTCAGCGCCGCGGCCAGTTCCGGCGACAGCACATCGTCCACCGAACCGTGCGCGGTGACTGCGGGGATGTCCTCGCTCGACAGCGTGCCGAAGACGATCGTCAGGCCCGCGCGATGTTCGATACGGTAGTTCGCGTCCGCTTCCATGGTTCCTCCTCTCTCCTTGATGAATCGCTCGCGTGCCGGTGGCCATCGTGGCGCTACCGAACGGCCCAAGCATATGAACCCCCTGCGGGCGGTTCAACGACGTGTCGGCCCTCACGGCGTATGCCTACCGCCTTTGAGGAGAACACCGCCCTCCGGGTCGCCCTTATGACTACTCACATAGATGCCCGGCGCTTTGCTTCCAACCGTGCGGCTCTCAATGCGATAGATCTGCTGGTCCCCCGGCACGCCACCCTCGGCTCCGGGTAGCAGCCCCGCCGCCGCCTGCGCCGCGGCGAACTGCGCCAACTGGTGGATCTGCGCGCCAGTGAGCTCCACCGCACCGGTCACCGCGGCTGGATCGTGGCCAACCCAACCAAGGGCCGCGGCGTCTCGTACGGACGGAAGCGAGCGTGCGGCCAACGCCTGCTGAAAGGTCTCCTCGTGAGGGCCGCGCATCGGAACGATGTACGCCAGGCGCCCGGATGACCCAAAGTACACCGCGCGCTGGCCGACGACCGACGACTCCACGACAACGGTGTAGGCCGTGGTCATCGCAGAACCGCCCATGCCTCCGAATCCGAGGGCCGTGCTCCCCCACAGCTGCGGGAACGCCGTGACGAGGCATTCCTGCTCACTCAGCCGGCGGCGCCGCTCCACGGTAGGCCCCTGGAGCTGATCGGTGGCGCGCTCCTGCTCGTGCACCTTGGCGCGCTCCTCGCGGCTCATGCCGCCGAACCACTCGCGATGGCGCTCCCAATCTCGATCGACGTAGACGATCTCGGGGAAATCCCGCAGACGAGCGGCGTGGACAGACGCAGCGACAGCGGTGATCGGGCTATCAGGACCCATGATTGACCTCCTCGGAACAGTGGATGGATGGAGTGGGCGCCTCGCACAGGGGAGCCAGCCAGGGCACGAGGCGCGCTCCGACCGGCGACAGGGTTGTGAGACGGCGATCACCCGTGCGCCGGCCGGTTTCCCATGCGGCTCGGTCCGTGCGATCGCCGTAGGGCGCGTCGAACCACAGCGCGCCCTCGCGCAACGTCACGTTTTCGACCGCGACCACGCCCACCGCCGGCTCGAGGTCGCCAGCAAGCCGCGCGAGCGCATGGGCGGGCTGGTTGTAGGTGCGCTGGATCCACGAGCGAACGCGCTCCTTCTGGGCGTCGTCGCCCCAGGCGAAAGCCGCGTCCCACGCGTCCACGCGCATCACCAGCAGCTTGGCCTTTCCCTTCTGAAGCACTGTGCCGATGGGGAACATGCACGGCTCGCGCGACACGTAGCGCCGCGAGTGCACGCGGTTGTATGTCGTCGCAGAGGCGATCAGGGCGTCCACGACGCCGTGCATGTCCTCCAGCGCCAGCGAGGTCGCGGCGGGAAGGTTCAGAATCTGCAGCAGCCGCGCGTGCGTCATGCCGGCAGGCGCAGTGGTGCGCGCCCAACGATCGGAGCCGTCCCACGCAAACACCACCTGCTCGCCCGCGCGCAGACGGTAGGACACCATGGCCTGTGCGTCGCTCGCCGGAGCGCCCGCGCCCGCAAAGCTCAGGGTGCAGCGCACGCACCAGGGGAAGTCACCGATGCGTCGATCGCGCTCGACGGGGGTCGCTTCACGATAGAGGTGCCACCGGTCGCGCCCGTCGTGCGTCAGCGCCACCGGAGACCAGCCCTGCGCCTCGCACCAGTCACCGACCGCCTTCACGCGTGAGGCGTGGTCCGCCAGCGCCGCGTGCGCGGCATTGAGTATGGCCGTACGCAGCGTCGCGGGGGCGTCCGCCGGGTCGGGCGGCAGTCGCCCGTCCTTCTGTCCGCACCGAACCACAGACCGGGCCACCCGCGCAGCGCGTTCGGCCTGCGCGCCATCCCGGGTAAGACCCGCGTCCGTGACGGCGCCGACCACCCACATCTGCCACGGCGCTTCGTACGCGTCGCGATTGCTAACGTGCTCCAGCGCCGCGCGGAACAGCGAAACGAAGGCGGCGTAGTCGCTGCGCGCCCGCCGGCTGCCGAGGTAGTGGCGCAGCTGGCCCGCCTCCGCGCGCTCGAGGACCAGGTAGGCGCCGGAGTGCTCGAGCACCACCTTGACGTTGCGCGTGCGGCCGCGATCGTAGGCGTGCCGGGTAGCCACCGTGACGGTCGGCTGACCTTTGACATACGCCACGCGGCTCACGACCACCCCCTCGTCAGGGACCCACACCTGGAAGGCATCGTTCCACGTGCGCCGGTAGGCGCCGGGAGCGGCCGTGGGTGTCATGGCCTGGCGCGCGTTGACGGCCACCATGACGCCGGCGCCGAGGAAGCGGTTGCAGTCCTCCCGGTAGCTGGCGAACGATGGGCGCTCTTCGGCGATGAGGCTATCCAAGCTCACCAGGCGCAGATGCGCGGCTTGGAAGGTGGGATCAAGCCAGTTGGAGAAGCGGGGAATGCCGCTGGCCTCCATCAGCGCAGTGCGATCGTGCAGTCCCCACAGGATCACGAGGACTCGCGCGAAGTCAGTCAGGGTGCCCAGCTGCGATCGCTGTGCCTTGGCGTAGTCGATGTCCTCACGCGTGATGGGCGTTTCGTCGTAACCGTGACTCTTCCAGTTGAAGCTGCGCCGCGTGAAGTGCGCCGCCTGTTCGGCCGCGCTGGGCAGCAGTTGCTCGATGTTCGGCAGCACCTCATCGCACGAAATCAGCGAGAGAGACGCGCCGTCGCGGTAGAGCAGGTGGTGCCGCATGGACTCCTTGCTCATCGCTTCGTTGTAACGGTTGATCGCCGCGGAACGCTCTTCGCCGTCGCCCGCCCTACCCTTGACGAACTCCTTGTAGCCGCCGCGGAAGCGAACCAGTACCGCGCCGCGCGGCGACGGGATCATCTGACGCACCAGCGCCGGGTCCTCCAGCGCCTTGGCGACCTGATCGACCATCGTGTGATCTAGGCCGCCCTGGTCCAGACACAGCAGCAGCTCTTCGTCGAAGCTCAGAAGATCCTGGTAGATGACCAGTGGCTCCTCACGAGGCGCCGGCTCGCCGGCCGCCAACGGGAGCACCTCGACGCCCTGCCCGGTGTAGATCTGGAGGTTCGTGACCATGCCGCGGATGCGGTCCAGATCGGACAACTGTCCCCGCGCCTTCGCCAACAGCGCGCTGGCCTTCTCCTCGTGGAAGCGCGCGAGCGCCCCGGCCTGGTCCCCCAGCTCCTCGCTGTGCTGCTTGATCCACGCCACCTGCGCGTCGGCCGCCACCTTCAGCGCGGCGGCATGCTCGGTCATCGCGGTGAGCCCGGCCTCGGTAGCGAGCTCACGCCCGGTCTCGCTGCCATGATTGAGCCGGGGCTCCGCAGTCAAGCGCGGCGCGCCGGGATCGTCCGGCGGCGGGTGGCTCATCGCCTCCTGGGTCAGGCGCATGGCGTCGACCAGCTGCGCGATCTCAGCCTGGCGCACGGCGCCCCCGTCTAGGGCGAGCTCCCAGTCCCGCTCGAAATCGTCGGCATGGATGCGCAGCGGGATCTGGTAGCAGCTATCCCAACTCGGATGGGGCGCGAGCACGATGACGTGGTCGTCGCCGTCCGCGGTCTCGATCTCCTGCAGCAACAGCACCACACCGGCGTCGACGCCGTTGTAGCTCCCCCGCGCGTCGTGCCGCCCGGTGATCTCGTGTCGGGCGCGCCAATACTGACCTGCCGCAGGGCCAGCCAGGCGCTCCACGATGACGCCGCCGGCAGCGTGCCCGGGCCGAACCGCCAGGCCGCTCACTGGCGGCGCTCCGCAGCGGCGCCGGTCCCAGAGGCGACAGCCTCCAGCTCGATAATGCGGGCGCGCAGGGTGCGCAGCGCGGCGCTCGCAGCGCTGGGCGAAGGCGACACAAGGTCAGCCATAGCCATGGCGCGAGCGAGCGGCATGGCTCCATCGGGGTCTGGTGGGGACTGCATCACGCGCCGTTGCTGCCGGCCGACGCCATGGGCGCGCAGTAGGTTGAACTCCGCCTCGGTGATGGCCACCCACTCGCCGATCGGGCCGAGGGTCTCCCAGGCATCGAACCGCGCGGCCTGCTCGATGGGCGCCAGGGCGAGGTCGAGCTGGTCACGTAGCTCGTCGATCTCGTCCTGCATGAACTTGTACTCGGCGAACCAGTGCTCAGGGTCCACACGGGCCTGCTCGGCCTGCCAGCGGGGCACCAGGGGCAGGATAGCTGCGGGGAGTACGGGCATAGGATCAGTTCCGTTCGGGGTCACTGGACAGCATCCGGGGCTGCGCCGGATGCAAAGTTGGCAGGAAAACCGTCCCCGGCGCCGGCACGCTGTTCGTCGGTGTGAGGGGTCCCGCCGAAGTTCAGGCGGTCATAGATCTCGCGCAACGTCGCCTCATCGGAGGCGGACACCTCGATGGAGGGAAACGACAGGCGATAGAAGCGCCGGCGCCTGTCCGCCATCGACAGGTCCGCGAACCGTGTTCCACCAAAGACGGCGAACTCACCCGCCGCGAAGTCACGCAGCGCACCGAGCCGCTGCTGTCCGTCCAGTAGGAGCCCAGCCAAGGGCAGCCGCGCACTCTCACTCGTCCAATCCCATGCGGTCGTGACGTAGTAGCCCGTGCCGAGACCCAAGAAGATCCCCTCGATGAATCGCACCTGCTGCGATCGCGACCAGACGGCGGGACGCTGCCACGAAGGCAACACCAGGCCCAGCAGCTCCCGCTCACCGGCTCGCAGGTGCGTGGGTGGCGCCATGCTGAGCAGGTGCTCGATGTCGAAAGAGCGATCGGTGCCACTCAGGATGGGTGCGGGCAGGACACCGGCGGCATGCGGGGCGTTCACGCGGTCTCCTCGGCATCGCCGACGGTCGCGTGGCGCACGTAGATCGCCGCCGCTTCAGCCGCGGGCAGCTCGTTGAGGATCGTCACGTCCTTCCCATGGCGCGCGCGCAGAGCCTCGTAGACCGCCTGGCTCGGCTTCGCTCTGACCTCGAAAAGCTTCTGATCAACGACGACGAGGACGCGCCCCTTCAGCATCCGTCGACAACGGTCCTCGATCGCGCGCCGGTCCGCCTCGACGGCCACCAAGGCGTCGATGTAGTCCTCCAGCAGCTGATAGCGGTACGCCTTGGAGTCGAGCGTCCAGCTCTGCGTGAGCGCGAAGGCTCGCGCCTGCTCGACGAGTGCGGCGACCTCGGGCGAGCGATCAACCAGGACAAGATGAGAGCACCCGCCGTCGCCGCGATTCTCGATCGTCCCGACCCGCTGCCCCTGCACGTAGACCGTGGCCCGATAGCACATGGTCTCGTGCGAGAGGGAAGCAAAGCTGCGCAGGCCTTTGAAGGTGATCGCCACGGGGGTCATGGGTCGCTCGGGTGGGAGTGGATCTCCAGCGTGCCCCGCGACCGACCGGCGCAAAGATGCGCGCAATTCCGCGCCTTCGGTTCAGCGTGTGCGTTGTGTTCCCTCCGCGCGCACATACCGACGGATCGCCTCCACGTCGCGCTCCCGAACCCTGCGGCCATCGGCGGTCCACGACGCCAACGTGGCGTTGAGCTCAGGACAGAGGCTGGCGTAAGCGCGCACCCACGCCATGTCCGCATCGGTCGCACGGGCCAGTTCGTCCTCCAGGCGCCATCGCGCATGCGTGGACGTGTTGGTGGCCCGGTTTGACGCCCACTCGGCAAAGCCTCCCATGGCCAACACCACGACAATGGCGAGGAGCGTCGGCCAGTGTGGCGGGAACAACAGGGCGCCGGCGACCTGGACGGCGGCGGCGGCGTAGGCCACCACGCTCCAGATGCGCAGATCGACCCCCACCACCGTGATCGCACCGAGGTCATCGACCTGTTCCCGTAGCACCATGACCTCCCTGTCCGAGAGGCACGCATGCTCCGACAGATGGCGCGCCGGCTCGGTAACGCGGCCGTCGGCGCTCGGGCCATCGACACGCATCGAGTCGCGCCGGAACGCGCGAGAGCCGCTGCGCCTGCGCGCGGGGCGCAGAGGATCGAGGTGGGATGTTCGGGGCATCATGGGGTCGAGATCAGCTTGGGGACGCCGTACACGGTAAGGCCGGCCGTACACCGGGGATCGGCGGAAGGACGGGTCGGCGGCGTGTCGTTTCGGGACCGGGAAGCGCGCGGCCCGGGCGTCGGCGGTGAGTAGTGCGTGCCCACGCCGTCGTCGGCGAGGGCCGGCAAGGCGCGCGGGCAGTTATCCCCAGCTCCGTCCACAGCGCCTTTGGATAACTCGTGCCGGCAGCTACGCGCTCAGATCGCCGGCGGCGGTGCCGCTGGCATGGCGCAGCGCGCGAAGCTCGACGGTGACCTCGTACTCCCCCACCTGCCAGCGCTGCGGCTGGCCGGGGCGAAGGTTCAGACCTGCCTTCGCATCGAATTTGATCATCGCCGGCGTTTGCCCTCGGCAGGGACCGGACTGAATGGGCACCATGCGCGCCACCTCCGCACTGGCCAGCGAGACCGACACCTGTAGCATGTCGTGTCCGTCGGCGACCGGCGTGACCGCTACCGTGACGCCGGCCTTGCCGTGGCCACCCTCCTGATAGCGTCCGCCGGCGCCGGTCCCCACGCATGCCGCCACGTCGACGTCGAACGAACGCGTCGCCTCGACCACCGCGGCCTTGCCCATCATCGCGGCGACGCTGGCGCGCTCGACCGGCTCACCATTGCGCTCGATGCGAACGTCGATCAGCGCGCTGGCCTCGTGCGCACGGGTCCACGGCGAGAGCAACAGCAACGCCACACATGCGGTGCCACGCAGTGCGTTCAGCACCCACGGTGTCGCGGCGCTGGTGCCGGCGCGCACATGGGGGGGCAATAGAAGGCATGAAGAGATTCCCGGTGAAGAGGTACGACTATCGTGCCGGCCCGCGCCGCGCGGCAAAGTTCACGGCGTTATGCGATAGCCCGTTACAGGCCCATGTGCGGGTGAAAGGGCGCCCACTGGGTGCTGCAGCTGACGGGAAGCGCGTCGAGGGCCGGCGCCGCCGTGTCGATGTCGAAGGAGCCGCGATCTATCGTGTCGTAGGGAAGCAGCAGGCACTGCCCCGTGACGTTGTCGCTGTAGCCATAGCCCACCCAGCCGATGTCCGAGTGCGCGAGGTAGGCCGTCATGGTGCACGGGACCGCGTGGGCGGGCTTCGCTCCCTGCGCCTGGCGCAGCTCGCGGCACCATCGGTCCTTGAGCTTGAAATGCACCGGGCGATGCGTGGCGCCGTTGAGGTGATGGACGGCCACTGCCGCCAGCACCGCGGTGGTCACCAGCGCAGCCAAGGAGTAGCGAAGGGTCGAGTTCACGTTCAAGGCGGCCTCCTTGCGGTGCCTGTGCGACCGCAGGATGCGGGAGGCACCTGCACAGACTATCGGTGACCGCTCATCCCGGCCGGGCGAAAGCGGACGGCGAGCGGACCGGGTTTTCGGTCCGGCTCACCGCCGGCGCGATCAGTCCAGCGCGCTCGGACACCGGACAAATCGAAAGCCTTGAGCGGCAAGCAACTTGGCATATGTGTCGTCTGGCGACACGACCACCATCGGCCCGCGAAACACGGTTCCGTAGTGGCGCAGCTGCCGGATCAAATCACCCCGAGTAGGAAGGGCGGACTTGGCTTCGACCAACACGCCGTGGTGACCCCCAATGCGAAACCATCCGATGGCAAGGGAGAGCCGCCGGCTCGGCGCGTCCTCCTGGCGCACGTAGATCATCGGACGTTCCGCTTCGATGATGAGGTCCGCGAATCCCACGCTTCGCGGCTGATACCTGGGCCTCATCTCCTCCTCGCGCAGCACGTGCTCCCAAGTTGTGCGCCTCACGCGCGGATCAGGCCGAGGCATGCCCTCCATGAATGCTGCAACCTCAACCTCTGCTTCGGCCCGTCTGGCGTCGTCCACACCCCACTCCACGTCGTCAGCCAGCCAGCCGCGACCGTAGAGCTCGGGAAAGGCGGTCCTCATCACCACATCCGCATTGTCGTCGACCCAGACCACCACGGCGTCATGCCCGGGCTTGGTCACCTCGGCGTCCCAAAACCCCTGCTGCTGCACCTTGTCCCTCGACCTCGCCATCGCGCCTCCTCCGGGCGTGCGCCCCTCCAGATGTCTGGGCTTCATGATCCCACAGGGTCACCGCGGATCAATCGGCGCCCGGTGTACCAGGGCGCTGGCACACCGAGGGGCCATCACAACGTGATGCGAACGCCTCGCTCGACCAGTGGCTCGGCGCTGGCCACCCAGATCCGACGCATGCCCCTCACCGCGCGCACCCAGGCCGGCGGCCACACTACGCCCGCCACCGAGAACAGCACGAACGTCCACGCGCCCACCAGCGAGCGGAGCGGCTCACGCGCCCGCAGCGCCCGCACCACCACGCGTTTCCATCGACTTAGGGGGCGCGGTGGGACCGGCTCCCACGAGAGAGCGCCCTCACCGGACGAGGAACCCAGAACCGCCCCCATGTGTCGAGCCAGGTGCGCCATGGCCTTTGCGCTGAGATCTGGCGACGTCACGCGGACATAGCGAACGCCACACGCCAACAGGCTGGCGCGGTGGTCCAAGACGGCGTTGACCGCCAGGCTCAGGTTGGCGACTCGGCTCGGCAGGCGCTGGCGCAGGACCGACAGATAGCCGTCCGTGCGCCGGACGTGCAGTCCCACCTCCGTGGCGGAGTTGCGTTCGAAGGTGACCTGATACTCGGCGGGGAAGCCCTTGCGCTTCTCCGCTGGGCGCCCAGGCACGATGAGCAGGCGGGCCGCCGGAACCATAGGCGGGATGAGCGCGAGCTTGAGGGCGATGTCAAAGAGGAGTCGCGCTGACGTGCCGGCGTACTGCCACCTCGGCGTCACGAGGATGATCACCGCGATCGATAAGGCCCCGAGGGCGGCCGCCACAAGGCACGCCCGGGTGGGAATCCGCCGAAGCCACCGGTAGGCCCGCCACCGCGGCGGAACGAATGGGCCCTTGCGCTTCCACGCCAGGTATCCGAGCACCACCAGAAGACCAAAGTCCACGCCGTCAGCCACACTCAGCGCCATCTCGTTTTGCATCTCCTATGCCTGGTCTACGGGTCGGCCGGGACCGACCGAGCTTGAATGGGCGTCCACGGTGCGTGGACTACGCAGCGCACGCGCGCTCGGCAGCGAGAACCTGCCGGCGCACATCTGCCGCCGCCTCGTGCTCCTGACGGTAGGCATCGGCAGCGCTAGGGTTGAAGCCCAGACGACGGGCGTCGGGATCGGACAGCGCGAACATGTAGCGCACGCGGCCCTCGACCCGGGAGCAGCTTACAAACCAGCTCTCGGTGCGATCGAGTTTCACGTACGCGAACGGCTGGCCATCAAGGCCGTACAGGCGGATGCCGCACCGGTCGCGCATGAAGCTCCCCACCACCGGCCGGCCCGCCGCGTCCACGCGCTGCAACGCGGCCGTGCCGGGCACGTATGCTTGGCCGTTGATCGTCAGCGACGATGGGATGGTGCCGGTACCGGTGGCCATGGGATCTCCTCGGTGAGTGATTGCACCGACATGATCCGTCCTCGCAGCCGGCGCCGAAGTGCGCAGCAGTTCCGCCGGCGGACTAGGCCGGGCGCATCACGCCAGGCAGCAGGTCCATCAGCGAGCGCGCATTGCGCTGCCCCTGATCCTCACGGTTGTTGTTGAACAGGACGTGGGTGTCGCGGGCCTCGCCGGCCATCGCCAGGATCGGGCTGGCCAGCTCCGCGAGCTCTTCGGCCGAGTAGTCGTAGTCGAAGCGGTCCGATGCGGACGTCGCGTCGCGAATGTTCCAGGTGGCGTGATTGCGGCCATGCAAGCGCACGATGGTCAGGTCCGGATTGGTCACGGCCCACACTGCCGGAATCGTGTTGGATGGGCCCTGGGGTTCATCGACCACGACATTGACGAAGCGGCGCTCGCGATGGAACGCCAGAACCGCCTCGGTGGTCTCCTCGGTGAACCAGCTGCGGTGCCGAAACTCCACGGCGACCGTGTAGCGCTCCAGCCGCTCGCGCACCTCATCGAGGTAGGCGTAGTGCTCGCGCTTGGCGACGAACCAAGGTGGAAACTGGAAGTGCAGCGCACCCAGGCGCCCGGCATCGTCCAGGGGCTGCAGGGCGACCAGGAAGCGACGCCACAACTCGTCGACGACCTCCGCGGGCATGTCTTTGAGGTACACGTTCCCGCGCGTGCCGGGGCGCACCTGCGCCTGCAGGTCACGCGGCAGCGCCTTGTGTGGCGTCTGATGCGTGGTGAGCGCGCGGAACGCCTTGACGTTCATCACGAAGTTCTCGGGCGTGCGCTCTGCCCACCGCTGGGCATTGGTGGCGCTCGGCAGTGCGTAGTAGCTGGAGTCCAGCTCGACGATGGGGAACTGGCTGGCGTAGTAGCGCAGCCGGTCCTCAGGCGACTTGCAGTCGGGCGGGTAGAACCGGCCGCAGTCGATCAGCGTCTTGTCCGTCCAACTGGCGGTACCGACCCGGATACTCATGCCGGCCAGCTATCCGTCGGCGGCAAGTCCTCGCGCGGTGAGAGACCGTGCTTGGTGAGCAGCTCGTCGATCTGGTCGCTGACCCAGGCAAAGTCTTCCGCGCCGGCCCCGTCCTCAATGACGTCGGCCTCGCCGGCAAACGCCGCCCAGAAGTCACCCTCATCGGGGTAGTCCCGGATCAAGCCCGGGAGGGCCTGATCCAGCTTCGCCAGCATGCTGGCCAGTTGCGCACGCTCCATGGAGCACCTCTTGTCGTCTGCCATCACTCGGCCGCGGCCGCTCGGCGTAGCGTACTGCCGACAAGGCATGGAGAGCGTGTTCAGCTCGGCGGCGACTCCGGCCCGGCGATGGCCTTGGGGAGCGGGGTCTTGTCCATGGTCCCCATGCGGGCGTACAGCCGCACCAGCTCCGCGGCCTGCTCTGGGGTCGACATCTGGGCCTGGCCTGGCGGGTCTTCCTGTGGGAACAAGTCGTGCACCTGGACAAACGCCTTGAAGGTGACGTCCAGCTCGCGCTCCAGCGCTTGGCGCGTGATGCCGAAAACGAACGTGGCTTGGGCATACTGGGCCCGCGTGAGCATGTACGCGAGGTGCTTGCGCGAGCGCCCGCGGCGGAACTGCCGCACGCCGATCGAGTTGGTCACCATCGCGATCACCTGCCGTAAGAGGCGTGCCTCCAGCGGGCCGTCGACCTGGAACGTGCACAGCTGAGCTTCACCCTCATCCTCTGCAATCACGTCCTCTATGGACAGCCCGTGGTGCTGGAGCAGGTGCTCCAGGTGCGCCCGCGCCGTCTCCCGCTCGTGACGCTCCCCGCGCTCAGCGAGGGCGAGGATCTTTCGCAGCCGACGCAGGACGGAGCCGGCCTTTTGATCAGGCATCGGCCACACGCTCCAGCTGGTTGGCGCCGGCGCCAAGGAGCGTGCGATGGGCCTCAAGGGCGGCGGTCATGGCCGTACCCTGCATGATGCCCGGGGCGTTCTCATACGCATCGATGGCCGCCTGCACCGTTGCCAGGGTCACCGGGTCGCGCAGTCGCGACACGATCGCGGCGAGCTCCTCGATCACGGCCACCGCGGCGGCGTGATCATTCATGCGGCCATCCTGGCCGCGCGCCCAGTCCGGCACGCCGGCAGACCATACGCCGGTCTCCCGCAGGTGCCGCCACTCCTCGTATCGCGGTGTCATGCTCATGATGGTTCTCTTGGTGAACTCAGGCACGCGGACAGGGAATCGCCCCGCGCCCGCGCCTGACGGGGAAGCGGTCGCCTCAGGTTCGCGACGCGGCGGTGGGGTTCGTCGGGTCCGCGCCGACGTAGCAGGTGGCCGGCGCCTCCGGCCACTCCTTGCGGCACACGTCGAACGCCCCCTCGTTCCAGTAGCGCAGGAAGGCCAGGCCCTCCTCCGCCTGGAGTGCAAACTCGATGGCCGCGACCGTGGCCGGCGGCGCCGAACCTGTCGCATCGGCGTTGGCGGTCAGCTCCTGGTCGATCTCGGCGATGCGGTCGCGCGTGCGCCCGTCGGCAAACGATCCATGTCCGAAGCTATTCATCAGTCGCCAGCGCTCCTCCTCCAGCTGTTCGCGCGGGTTAGGCAGCGCGGCGCCGGCGTGTGAGGTCGCCGCGTCCACTTCCCGGCTGGGCAAACCCGCCAAGAAGGCATCCACGCGACCCTGCAGGGAGTCGGCAAACTCCGGTTCCTCGGTGAACTCCCCGGCATACTCGCGTAGCAGCGCGATCGCCTCCTCGGCCACCCCTTGCGCGGCGACGTCGGCGATGAGCACGGCGTCGGACAGGATCGGCAACCAGCCGATGGGCGTGCCCTTGCCCGCGGTGAAGTGGTCGTGGTCCCAGCACCAGCCAGCGAGCTGCCACTCGTCGTCGCCGGTCTCGTCGCACGAGTTGCAGCCGATGGTCCACGCCTCACTCGCATCGTCCGTTGCGTGCTCCTCGAATCGCACCAGCAGACGGAGGATGCGGCCATCGCGGGGAGCGGTATCCATGGCACGGAATCCCTCGGGCCGCTGCCCCACCCGGTAGCCCGTGTCCTCGCCCGTGGACGGCACCGTCAGGCTGGCGCCCAGCTGCACCGATTCCCAGAGCTGACCGAGCACATCCACCGCATCGCCGCCATCCACTTCGCTGTGGTCGTTGAAGCCGACCAGCTCTGAAGCGCGCGCGAGAGAGGCGCTGACGATGCGCGCGGCGGCCAGCGCCCCGGCCGGGAGCTTCGCGAGCGTCGCGGTGCTGATGCCTTCGAGGGCTGCGAGTGCGAGTGCGGCCCGCTGGGCGTCGTGCGCGGTGACGGCGGCAGAGTCAGTGGAAGGGGTCATGAAGCAAACTCCAGTGTCGGAAGGGTCAAAGGGAGTGTCCTGCCCTCGGCCGCGGCTCGAAGTTGCGCCGGCTTCGATCGGCCCGCGCTGCTCCGCACTCACATCGCCCACGAGGCTACGCGGCCGCTGTCTTGTGCGGACGGGAAAACACTGCGGTTACGCCGGGCCGTTCCGGCACCCAGCGGCACGTGGTGGAGATCGGCGGGACAGGGTCGGAACCGGGCGATACGATGCGCCTTGGTGCCGAGGCCTGCGGAGATCGCGCAATGGAATGCTTCCGAATCGACGAGAGCGGCTACACCGGCTACGACCTGCTCAACCGCGACCAGCCGTTCCAGGGGGCCACGGCGATCGCCATCGATGATGACGCCGCCGGCGACCTCATCCGACGGCACTTTCCCAGGCTGCAGGCGGGCGAGCTGAAGTACCGAGACCTGATGCGTCGCCCGGCGAACCATTCCCGCCTGCTCGCGCTACAGCGAGACGTGCTCACCAACTACAAGTGCGTGACCTACGTCTGCGATAAGCGCTTCCTGCTCTTGCTGATGTTCGCTGACTACGCGATCGAGCCCTACTACTACGAGCGCGGGATCAACTTCTACGAGAACGGCCAGAACTACTCGCTCGCGTCTTTGCTCTACCTGGTCGGCCCGCAACTGCTCGGGGAGGGCGCTCTGGACCGGCTGCTTACCTGCTTTCAGCGTGCGGTGCACGATAAGACGCCGAAGGCGCTGGCCGATCTCGTGGCCTCCGCCCGCGCTTCGCGCTGGCGTGACCTACCGGAGGCGCTCGGTCCTCTGGCGACCGCCGCGCCGGAGTGTCTCGCGGCGATCGCCACCCATGGCGTCACGACCGACGCGGCCTTCATCGTTCTGCAGGCCCTGATAAGCCGAACAGAAGTCATGGCAGCAGGCCCGTATCGGATTGAGCACGACGAGTCCGACAACCTGCGTGCGTATCACCGCATGCTGCAGAGGCTGATCTCCCACCAGGAGCCGGCCACGTTCAGGCAATCGGACATCGCCAGCCTCACCTTTCCGCTCAAGCTAACGTCGGTGTCGCACGTCAATTCCAGGAGCAGCGCGGCCGTGCAGCTCGCTGACGTGATGATTGGCGCCGCCGTCGAAGCCGCGTCAACACTCACGGGGCGTCGCCGGGCGCGGGTCGATCCGGAAGCCACTCTCAGCCAGTACACCGATAACCAGCTCATCCACCTCCTGCCGTCGATCGACTTCGCGGAGCAGGCGCGTGCGCGTCAAGGAACCCAGGCGGCCGAGCTGATCGACTACTACGCAGCACACTTCGCGGGAGAGTAACTGGCCTCGCGTTCGGCGATGAGCTCGGCGTAGCGACCGCGCACGGCGTCGCCGGTGAGGAACTGCGCCTGAAGCCCGACCGCGGTGGCCACAGCCCGGCGCGCGCCTGCTAGCGCATCGGCTTCGCCCCGCGTGGGCATGCGTGATGGCCAGCCCTTTCCTCCAAACAGCAGCTCCTTGGGAATGGCCGTCTCCGCAGCCTTCCGGGCGGCGGCGGCCGTCTTGGCGTGGGCCAGGCGCACGCGAAGATCGTGGGTGAGGCGATCCGGCGCAACATCGCCGAGCCATCGGTTGCCTTGGAAGGAGAATGTCGAGCGGCACTCCAGGTCGACCATCGCTCGATACGTGTCCAGGTGCTCCGCCAGGCCCGACGACACGGTCAGGTCCGGAAGCGACCCCATGATGCAGAAGGCGCAAGACACCCGCGACGCGCCGTGCACGCGATAGGCCTCATGTGACTGCAGGCCGGACTGGGCGATCTCGTCGAACACGTCCTCGATCGACCACGGCAAGATCGCATGCCAGTTCATTCCGACGTGTCCCTTGCGGGTGAGCTTCGCCGCGGGCGACGTGGGTGCCTTGCGCGCGCGAGCACTGGACTCCTGGGCCCGCACGCCATCGATCGACACGATCGGCCCAGTCGGAAAGCGCCGACGCAGCTCACGGGATATGACGTCCGTCTTCATCTCTCCGGTGCAGAACCTCATGCCAGGTGTGCTCCATGGCAAGGTGAGCAGCACGGTCTCCAGGCGGGCATACGCCTCGGAGCGACTGACCCACCGCGACTCCCAACGATCGAGCATGTCGCCGGCACGCCGGCGAACGACGAGCAGCTCCCAGCCCAGATGCGCCGCGAGGCGCTGACAGACAGGCAGGGAGTCACGCCATTCGACACGGCCGAGGTCGGCGTGAATGAGCACCCGCGGGCCGTCGTGGCCGATGGCGTCCAGGTGGCGAGCGACGGCAAGCGCGACGGCCTGCGAGTCTTTGCCCCCTGACACCCCGACAGCCACGGTTGCGTGGGCAGCCAGCAGCTCGGTGACGCAGGGATCGACGGCGAGAGGGCGGAGGGAGGACAGCATAGAGGGCTCCAGATGAGAGGCCCCAGCATCTGGCGCGTAGCTTCCCAACAAACATCGGGAGGCTTTCGGCGTGGCGAGGGCGCCGCTACGTGGTTACGGCGCGACGCCGGGTGAGGGTGGACAGACCGATGCCGATGCCGAACAGCGCGCCCATATAGGCCATTCCGCCGACCATCATGGTCACGGCGATCGTCAGCATCCGGACGAACAACTCGACCGTCTGCAACCGGACGTCGAGCCACTTGATCGGACCCCAAATCACCCAGTCCTGGACGCAGATCATCGCGATCACGCCCAACCCAATGCCGGCCAAGAAGCCGAGGCCGGGATCATCAGGCTTCTTGTCCAGCAGGCGGTACTCGGCACCGACGAATAGGAGTGCCATGGCGAAGAAGACGCCTGCCAAGATCCATTCGAGCATGGTGGTGGTGCTCCTTGTGGTTCAGCGATGAACGGGTGGCTGCGAACCGAGGTGCGCCAACATTGGGCTTTCGGCGCCCATGCGGGCGCGCCGGACAATTAGGGGGTGGACGAGCCGTTACGCCGAGGGTGCCTTGCTGTCGAGGCCGGCCGAGGAACGCGTGAGTGTGGCCAAGCCCACGGCCGTGCCAAAGAGCGCGAACAGGTAGGCGACCAGGGCGATCAACAGAATGGCCCCGATCGTCAGGACCTGCAGCGTCGTGCCCCGCTGCGGCACGTGGCCATCGAGCCAGGAGAGAGGCGGCCAGAACACCCAGTCCTGTACGCACCCCACGGCGAAGATGGCCGCGATGGCAGCGACCAAGAAACCAACACCGCCATGATGGGGATCATCATCCAGGCGCCGGTAATCCACAGCGACGAAGGTCAGCGCTACGGCAAGCAGGAAGCCGGCCCAGATCCATTGCAGCATGAGGTTCTCCTTGTGGGGTGGTGGTGAGACGTAGGTAGGAAACGCTGCCATTGCACAGCGGTGACGGTCGACTGACGACCCATGGTTAGGTCGAGGATGTTGCCGACGCCTGCACCAGGCCGTGGCGGCGCCTTGACACCGCGACAAGACCTTTCGCGGCGCAATAGAGCACGGCGAAGTAGAAAGCCACGGCCGCGAGCAAGATCACACCGACGGTGAGCGCATACAAACCGGTGCCCGGTTCAGGGACCCAACCCGCGACGAGCGCGATAACCGGATAGAGCACCGATTCGCGGACGCAGCCGAGGGCTAAGCAACCGGTGATCGCCCCAACGAGGAGCCCGACGCCCGAATCGTTCGGATTACCCTCGAATCGCCGCAGGGCGATGTAGTAGCTCGCCAGCGTTGCTGCGAGAAGAATGCCTGCCCAGATCCAGTTCAACATGTGGTGCTCCGTTACGTGCGGTGAATGGGTTCGCTGACCGGTGGCCAGCCTGTTTGAGTGCCGAGTTCCGACTTCGGCACTGTCAGCGAGCGCGAGCGCCCGCAGCCGAGCTTCTCCGCTTCGCGGCCCACGCCAGCACAGCATCAGCAACGCGTTCGATGACAAAGGAAAGCAGGAGGTAGTAAGCGGCCAAGCCCGCAAAGGTCAGGCCCAACACGCCAAGGTCGTGGCGCATGAAGCCCCACGCCGGCAGCCAGCCTCCCAGCCAGTTCACGGCGCTGGCGAGCAGATGGTCCGGAATGCATAGGAGGGCGATTAGCCCGAGCGCGGTTCCGGTCACCCAGGGGACAACGCTGTGATCAATCTCATCCCAGCGGCGCCGGATCTCTGTGAAGAAGATGGCGGCCAAGGCGGCGAGAAGGACAAAACCGAAGATGGCACCCAGCATGAGGCACTCCTTGCACTGATTTGAGTGAACGGTGCTCGCCAGAAGGCCCTTCAGCCGAGCGGATTCCATCGGAGACGATAGTGCTGTCGCGTCGCCTGGCGACCGTAAAACACAGCGGTCCCATGGGAGGGTTTCGCAAGCCGAGGGCCGGCTATCCGACGAGCCGGCGCGACCGGGCAAGCGTCTGGGCCCGGACTCGCTCGCTCTCCAGCACGTCCGGCGGTAGCTGCGCCTGCCCGGTCACCCGGATGTGCGCGATCGCCGCAAGGCAGCCCGCAACCCCACTGCCGGCCACGTGGGTTGCTTCGTGCCGATGGCACCACCGGAAGCGAACGCCCTCGCGCTGGTAGGCAGCGTCATAGAGGATCTCGTCGATGAAGTCGGCCCAGTCCGGACCGGGGGTAGGCGGCTCGGCCGGACGAAGCCAGCCTTTGCAGCGGTACTCCCTGCCCTTGTAGTCGAACAGTGCGCCAACGTCGGGGGCCAAGGATGCCGGTGGATTCGGGCCAATCGCCGGCGCGCCGTGGGTGGTGTTCATGCTCGATCCCGCGTGGTGAATGTCCGATCACCATCACTCGGTTCCGGCATCGCCGAAGTTGGCAGCTACTTCTGCAAGGCCATCCATCGCACTGCTGTGGTTAGGCGCATGACCTGCAATGAAGGGGACAGATAGCCCAGAGGGGCACGGGAGCAGCGCGCTCTCACGCCCCCCTCTCACACCGCCGACCACCATTGCCCCGGAGGGAGGAACGTCTCGCTGACGCCAAGGGCCTCGTACTGCCGACGACGAGCCAGCTGCAAAAGGTCCAGACCGCCACCCTGCCCCGCCCGTGCCGGCGCAGCACTTCGGGGCAGCGGCGGCGGCAGCCGGCGTTTGGGCAGTGGCGGCACGCGACGCACGCGCAGCTCCACGGCCCGGCGAATGGACGGACCGGCCGCATACCCGGATGCAAGCGCTGCAATTGAGGTGGCAAGAATCAGAACGTCCATGGCACGGCTCGCGTGTGTGGTTACAGTTCCAATCTACCGGATAGCACCCAGCCGAAAGATCCGCGCCCTTCGGTCGCCGCGCCGCCGTTGATCGCCAACCTCAGGCCGCGCGCGGCCAGTGCTCCACCGCCTCGGGCATCTCGAATCCAGGGGCGGCCCGGAATCGCTCCGCTCCTGCGCGCAGGTAGTCGAGCACCCGATCGCAGATAAGCCACCTTCGTCCGGCGCGCTCGGCAGCCAATCCGGTCGTCCCCTTCCCGCCGAACGGATCGACCACGAGCTGGCCCGGTTCGGTCAGGTAGCGCACAAGGAAGTCCGCTACGGACGTGGGCATGACGGCGCCATGGGGCGGCAGACCGAGCCTCTGTGCGTCGCGCCGCGTCGCCATCGCGTCGGCGCACCGGTGTCCCCGCATAAGCACGTTCTTCGGTATGCGCCCCGCGGTCTCGCGGCCAAAGGCCCCTGCCCGGCGCCGGTACGCGCCGTCGGAGTAGTCGCCCTCCACTGCAGTGCCGCCCGCGGCGATGAGTTGGCGATGCTTCTCGGTGTGCGGCTCGAGGACGCGCCGGTTGTCCGCAAAGGACTCGCGCGGCGCATTGCACATCCAGATGATCGGCTCGAATCCCACGTTGAGGTGGATGCGCTCCTTCGACGCCCAGGCGATCGGGCCGGGCGCCTTGCTCAGGTTGACCCACGGCAGACGATCCATCAGCTGAAGGCCGAGGCGGTCTTCCAGCGCAATGATGAGGCGTTCGAGGTAGGTGGACCGGGCAGGACTCGATGCCATGAACACGTCATTGGACAGGTTCAGTGCCATGGAACCGCCGCGCACCAGCGTGCGCACCAGAGGTTCGATCGCGTGCACGATGAAGTCGACGTATTCGGACACCGGCACGTTGCCGTAGGCCCGCGGCTTGCGCAAGGGATAGGGAGGAGACGTCAGGACCAGGTGGATCGGCTCATCGAGGTTGGCAATCACGCCGCGGTTGTCGCCCCAGATCGCGACGCCAAGTGCGGTGGAGAAGGCCACCAGCTTGACCGGCACCGCCGGCACGTGAAGGCCCTGGCGCGTGCGTTCCACCAGCTCCCACACACCTCGCTCCCCGTCGACCCTGCGGATGGCGCCCATGTGCTTGAGTGTCTGGGTATGCCAGCGAATCGCGCGTTCCACCGGGCTGTGCAGCTGACCGGTTCGTCCGATAGGCGAGCGCGCCCGTCGCTTACTCTCAGGAATGCCAGCACGCTCGGCGACCATCCGATACAGGCTGGCGTTATCGAGCCGCCCGTCGTCGCTGTCGCTGTAGGCCGCCGCGACGTGCTCGAAGAGCGGATGCCCTACCCCGCCGTCACCCGCGCTCACGCCGCTGCGGCCTCGCCGTTGACGACGACCATCGGTCCGGCCCGGCGATTTTCTGCACGAGGAACCAGGACCGTCGCCGGCACGATGCCGCGATAGCGCTTGGACGAGCCGCGCTTGGTCAATACCAGGGTGACGCGGCCGGACGCCTCGTGGATCTCGGCGACCACCGCGGTGCTGTAGGTGATGCCGCCCAAGGCAACCTGCCGGAGTCGGGTGCCGACCCTCAGCTGCAGGAAGGCGACTGCTGCGACGCAGGCGGCACGCTCGCGCTCGGCCTCAATCATTCGCCGCAGGTCATACACCTCCGACCCGATCATTCGGTCAACGACCGCGTCGAAGGTCGGGAAGGCAGCCCAACCGTCGGAGCGAGCGTGCACGGTACCGAAGCCATCGTGGATGAGGGCGAGGTAACCCTCTCGGCCATGTCCAAAGGCGGTGCGGACCACCACCCATGCACCGCGCGGCCCCGCCAACAGCGTCTCGCGCGCAGCGCGCTCGTTCTCGCGGCGGGCGTCGAAGGGAGTGTCCGCGTCCTGCATTACGTCCGCCAGCCTCGCCTCCGTGACGGGCACGGCGGCATCCCATCCGGCACGGCAGGCCTGCTTGAAGTCCTCCTGGTAGAACACCTTCGCGTCCAAGGCCTGTTCAACGGCGACGCGAAGGGCGGGCATGGTGAGCACACTGGCGGTGGGCATGGCGGTCTCCGGCGTAATGAAAGTCGGAAGACAGAGTCAGCCCCATGGGCGGCCACGAAAGATGTCGACGATTCGCGCCTACCCTGGCAGGCAGACCGGTCGCGGCAACCACGTCGCCTCTTGGCCGGCCCGGAAGCACGCGTAAGCAATCGTGCGCCGGGAAGCGGGCGTCGGGTACAGACGGCAAACGTCGCCGCTGTCGAAACCGGACCAGAATGCCTGGGCGGCGGCGTTGCCTCGTTGCTTCGTGCCGTCAGGACCCAGAAGGCTCGGGTGGCCGCGGCGATAGGCGTCAATGAGCGCGTCGAATTGCTTGCGCAGCATCGGATCGCGGAAACGATTTTGCACTCGTCGGCTCATGGCGCTCGTCTGATGGCCCGCGGGCCAGCGGGCAGTTAAGGGTACCGCTCATCACCTGGACGGATTCAACCCGCTGCGGGCATGACGGGCTGGACACGGAGCACTATTCGAGCCCGTCCGATTTGGACTGGCCTTGACCGGGCGCCCAAACAGAGCGGGGGGCTGAGATCAACGGGGTGCTGAGCGCCAGCAGCGCCCCGGTCACCACCGAGGTGGCAGTGAGCGCCGCCGCTCCAAACACCGCGAGGTGACCGCCACTCAGTGCCGTTATCACACCGCCCAGCACGCCGATTGCGGCGGCGCTCCAAGCGAGGCGTCGGACGCCTGGCCAGTGCGGTGAGCTGTCGACCAGGCCGAATGCGTCACCGTGGAGCCGTTCCTTCTGCCCACGCTGGCGCCGCTGCCACGCGTCGACATCCAACGCAAACGGCGTTCCGTGGGCATAGGCCTGCCACGAACACGAGCCCAGCAGCTCCTCGATCGCGGGGAGGTGGTAAGGCCATGCTGTAGGGAAGATCCCGTAGGACCGCAGCAGCGGCAGGGAAAGGGAAGGATGTTGAAGTAACGTCAGCCAGCGCTTGTCCAGCATCAGGGCGTAAAACGGCCCAGGAGCAGCATCGGCGGTCAGCAAGCAAAGCCGGTCAGGCCCAGGAAATCGAAGCGTACTCATCAGGGCCGGCATGAGCGAAGCACCACAGGTTTCGCGAAGGTAGCGGACGCGGTTCTTGCCTTCGTGCATGGCGCCGATACCTAGCTCCGGTACCCACCAGCCTGACGCAGCATCCGGGTCGTTACGATGGGCCCGCGCGGGAGACACCAGGTAGGCCTCCAGGTCCTCACGGCCAGGACGCTCCGCAGGCTCTGTCCATCGCCAAGACTCTCCAATGACGCAACGCAGAGGTACCCACTGGGGTGTCTCGTCCTCGGTTGAGTCTGCCTGCAGAAAGGGGAGCGTTCTTGTCAGGACATGGAAAGGCCCCCCGGCGACCGCAAGGCACTCGTCGTCGACGGCCGCGACGAACCGCTCTGCCGAGGCGCGAAGTTGCGGGGACACCGGTCTCTCCGCCGGCTCAAGGCGGACCGCTCCGCCCTCCTCGCCTATCGAGGCGTCATTTGAGCGGTTGTCGCGAAACGACGCGGCGGATTGCTCCAAATGGTCGGTCATACGGCTGCCAGCCTTCGATTCGTTGATTCAATCGCTCTTGCCGGGGCCACGGATCGCCCGGTTCCGTCTCTGAATCGCGTCGCGATGCGACACGCTTCGGTCACGACGGGCGTTGCCGCACGAGAAATGCCTTCGCCGTCTCGCGACTGATCTCTCCCACCTCACCGAGAAACTGCTCCACCAGGTCGACCACGGCCAGCAGTTCGCCCAGTTTCAGGGCGCGCAGACGAAAGGCCAGTCCGGCGGCGTCGGCGCCCTTGCTCTCCCCTCGGTCTGCTGTCTGCTGAAGTTTCACAGGGAGGATGTGTGCGTAGTCGGGCTCGGAGAGATCCGTCTTGCTGACCAGCTCGGCCAGGAGCACGAGCTCCGCCGGCGTCAGCTCCAAGCGACGAGGCATGGCCTCGCGAACCAGAGCGTTGTAGCGGGCGACCACGCGATCGATCCGCTTGGAGATCGTCTTCGCTGGGACGCGCCCACTCCCCAGCAGCGCGCCGAGGTGGTCACGGATGTAGATCGACTTGCGCTTGCCTTCGTCTTCGAGCTTAGCCACGGCACTTCTCACCAGTTGGTATGACTAGAGTAACCACTAACTCTCACCTGCGCGTCAGTCGTCCCCCGCGGACGTCAGGGGACCGGCTCGGCCGTGATGAACCACGCCTCCAGGTCTGCCGACTCACTTTTCGCCGCACGTACAAACACTTACGTGACCCAAGAGGGGACGTCTGCTCACGACAGCACGACAAGCGCCGCTCCGTGAAACGTTGACACCTCATGTTCCACGCTTCCATTTCCTACGTCTTTTCAGATGGTTATGGCTGGGCGCGCCAAAAATGTTTCACGGACCAGCCGTTCAAGCAGGCACCGGCTTGCCGTAGACCCTGCTCGTTGTGGCGTGGACGACGACCCAGCGCGTGCCCTTCCAGTCGAAGCCGTCACCGGACACGACCTTGCCCTGCGTTTCCTCTCGGGTGAACTGGCAGCAGTCGTGCCAAGGGTTCGCGCTCTCGAGGCAGCGACGAGAACGCGAGCCGTCGGCGTTGCGCGGGCACCCGCAGCCGTAGACCGACGCCACCACCCCTTCCGTCACGACCACGAGTCATCGTCCCAGCTCAGCAGCTCCACGTCGCCGGCGATCACGCCCAGCACCGCCAGACTATCGACGTCGTCGTTCCAGTCGGCTGCAGTCTCGGCCAGAGCGAGCCGCTCGGCCTCCACCAGCGAGGGCGCCTCGTGTGCCGACACATGGGTTGTCCCCTGGCCGTTGGCCTGGCGCACGAAGACGGTGTAGGTGGCCAGCGCCGGGGTCGGTGCAAGCTCGCGCTCGTCAACCGAGACATCGGCCGAACAACCGCCGCAGTAGGCGCTCTTGTCGTACACCGCGCTCACCTGCCACTCCTGGCTGTTGATGTCCCAGCGAACGGCCGCCTCCATCGTGACGTCTGTCCCGCCGCATCGGGCGCAGGCCTGCTCCACGCGGCGCGCCACCTCGGTGCCGAGGATGGGTGCGACTGCCGTGGCGGTGTCGGTGGTCGTGGTCGTGGTCAAGGGCTACTCCTACGCGGTGGTGTCCCACCCACGATCAACCAAGCACACGGGGGCCAAAGTTCAGGCAAAAAGAAGGGCCGGTCTCCCGGCCCATCAATCGCCCACCCTGCCGACCGGCCGATCAGGCGGCCCGTCGGCGTCCGGAGGCGACGAACCGCCGACCCGTCTCACAACGCGCGAGATACGCGCACTTCCGGCACGCGCCGGGCGTCTCCGGTCCGCAAGGCTGCACCTGGCCCCGCACCACGGCGAAATACCGCGCGTGCAAGTTGGCCAACCGCTCGTCACTCAGCAAGGCCACACGCTCATAGCTCACCACCCCCTGACAGACGATGCGAATAAAACCCACGGGGGCCACAGGACCGGTTCCGCCCGGTACGCGCCCGTGGCGAAGCACCGCCGCCTGGACGGACAGCTCGATCTGGTCGTAGCCGTAGACGACCCGGCGCCGACGGCGTTTCGTGTCGACCACGTACAGCAGACCGTCCGTTCCGGAGAACACCTGGTCGAACCGCGCGCCGAGACGACGGGGAACGTCGGTGCGGTGATAGGTCTCGGAGAGAACCAGCCGCCCTTCGGCGATCACGGCCGGCATCCGGCTGCGCTCGTGGCGCTCGTACAGGCCACGAGCCCCCTCTCGCCGGCCCCGGCGCGCCACGTCCGCCCGGTAGAGCAGATAAGCGGCGACCAGGCCAAGCAGGAAGAGAGCATCAAGCCAGTGCATCACGCCTCCTCGCTGGGGATCGCCGCGTCCCAACCGGACGGGAGGTTGCTCACGACCCAGTGGGTACGCTGAGCGGACTCCGACTCCCACGTCACGTCCGCGTCCGCAAGGGACCGAATCTCCAGCCCGGTGATCGTGGTCAGGCGGGCAAGCCACACCGCGCGCCGCTCCCTGACGTAGGCGTGGAGCCAGTGGGCGGTCTGGTGGAGGCGCTCAAACCCCGTCCCGTGCAGCAGCCCGTTGGTCTCCCACGCTGTGGCAAGGGCCGCGTCCGTGATGGCCCGGCCCGCCAAGGCCGCGTTGGCATGCACGCCCAGCACGTACTGGCCCTTCTCTCGAATCGTGTCCATGTCGGCTACGGCCGCCACACGCCAGTCGGTCTCTGCTCGACTCCGGCTCGTGTCCTCCCGGATGGCCTGAATCTGCGACTGCAGCGACTTGATGGTCGCGCGGCCCGCGTCCGCTGCCGACAGGACAAACTCACCCGCCCGGTCCACCTGAGCCTGCGTCTCGGCTGCAGATCGACGGCTCCCCGCGTCCATAAGCGCCCCGTGGATGTGGCGGTAGTGGCGCTCGGCACGGTCCTGCTCCTCGAAGAGGACCAAGTCTCGGGTGTCGGTCAGTTCTACGCGCAGCCTCACGGTCGTCAGCTCATTCTCGATGGCCATTGAGATTCCCTCCCTGATTCACGCCCAACCAGCCATCGACGCACCCACTCCAAGGTGCGGCCGGCCGGGCCACGCAGCCCCGGCCAGCGCTCAATGAGCCGGACCAGCGATGGGCTGATGGCATAGTAGACACCTGCCGCGCACCGTCCAAACCGATGCGTGAGCAGGACCCTGTCCCTCCAGTCGCGCAGCTGCTGAGTGCGCGGATCGTCCGCACCCCACATGGCCGTAGCGATGAAGCACCGGCGGTCCTGTGGCGGCTTGGGCTGGTTGTGGAGTTCCGAGACGACCTGGTGAAATCGGTCATGCTCCTGGATCCCAGCCTTGGCCGATTCCGCCTGCTCCGCGGTGCTCTGCCGGCCATAGCGGCCTTCGTTGAGAATCTTGACCTCACAGAACCCCAGCGAGGCCAACGCCGTCGCCGGGAGGTAGTCCTGCTCGCTCCTGGGTTTCACTCGAACCTCGGCTGCAGCACATCCGCCACGACCGAGCGCAGCGTCTCTTCAAGACCGAGGAGGCGCGTCACCGGGGGGCGACTGTCGTACCGGGACACCTTCAGCCCTTTGAACTCGGTGGTCTTGAGCTCCTCGAAGACGGCCTGCTTGTCGATCAACCCCATCGCAAGGGCTTGGTCGGAGGTCCAGACCCGCCCGGAAGCGATCTCCTCTCGGGTGGCATGCAGTCGCGCGCCGCGCGTGGCGAACAGGTCATCAACGAACGCCGCGCCCATGGCCTTGACCATCTCTGTGTTCAGCGCGGCGTCCTCGGGAGAGGTCTTGGACCACGTCGACACCCCACCCTTGAGGTCGCCGGATCGGAACACGTGCTCGGTCAGGCCAAAGCGGGCAGCGGCGTCACTGGCGTCGAGGTAGCGCATGATCGCCCCGATCGAGCCCACGACGGAGTACTTCCCGGCGTAAACCCGATCCGCGTGCATCGCCACCATGTAGGCCGCCGAGGCCCCCATCTGGTCGATCAGGGCATAGATCGGCTTGTGCTGCTTGGTGCGGCACTGATTAATGCCCGCCACCATCCGCTCCGCCTCCGTAGGCGAGCCACCCGGCGAGTTGATGTCCAGCAGCACGATCTTGACCTTGGCGTTGCTGCACGCCCGCTCGAGCATCCCGACGACCTTGTCGGCGGAGGCCCTGGCCGCGCCGGAGATCTCCCCCTCGATGGGGATGACCGCCACGGCGTTGGAGCTCGGATTGGGGTCGCTGGCCGGCGTACCGGCGAGGCTCCGAATGAACATCCAGTACGAGAGCATGCCGCCCAGAGCCAAGCCGATGAACACGCCACGCTTCAGCTTTCTCCAGTTCGCCTCCCGGCGCTCCCTGGCCTCGCTGCGGACCATGTGGTTGGCCACCGCCTGGGCGGCATCAACGACGGCGATGCGCCAGTCGCCCTGGTCGGCACCCGCGTGGTCATGGTCTTTGGTATCAGTCACTACGTTCTCCTGGTGTGGCACACCGACTTCCTCGGCGCGATCGGGCCGCTTGACCCGGTGGTGGTTAATCGTTGCAAGAGCTGTCGAGGCCACTGCCTCCCGCCCGGACCGGCAGTGTCCGGACCGTTGCGCTGGCAGTGCCGCGGTCGACGTGGCCTGCCTTGAGGTTCAACAGGCAGCGCCACGGCGCCCGGAGCAGGGCGGCAAGCGGGATGTGGTGGCCTCGCTGATGCGCGAGGTAATGCGCCACGGCAGACCATGCGGCGGGCGGGGCACTACCCGGCGGCTGTACGGGCGGTTGAATGTGGGTGTGTGAATCCATGGGCTCCTGGGCGTCCTGCGGTGTGGCTCAGGTTTACCCCGGGAGCTGGACGGCACCAAACGGGTCCGCGCCAACATGCCTGTCCGGCTGGGCCTGGTCCCGGCTCACTTGCTCCTCGTACTGCTTCACGAGTCGCTGGGCGGATCGGCGCAGATCAACAAGGGCGGCTCGCCGGGCGCGGAGCGCGGTTGCCCGTCCCTCGGTTTCTCGAACCAAGTCACGCTCATACGGCCTGGCATGGGCCAGCAGCCCGGGCAGCTGGTACCCGTGCCCCGCCCGCCCGCCTCGCCCCAGTGGCAAGTACCGATATGCGGTCCTACCCGTCGCGGCCTTGTTCTGGGTGAACCAGTAGATCTCCAGCCCACCCTTGTGCGCCCTGACCCCGAGATTGAGCGGCGAGTATTTGCCCGCCTTGGTGTCAACCGCCTCCCCTGGCTGCTGGACTGCGGCCTGGTTTCTCAGTTCGAGTCGTGCCTCTCGGAAGGCCGTCATCAAGGCCGTTGCTTCGGCCTCGACCAATGCCTCGGCGAGCTGAAGGTGGGATGCGATGGCCCGAAGCTCGTCGAGCCCTTGGCTGGCTTCGACGGAAGAGATTGTTAGGTGCTGGTTTTGGGGCGTGTTCCCATTCATCTATCTATCATGGGGAAAGGCGGTTTCCCCACTCAGGCGAAACGCTGCCGTTTCGACCGTCCGTTTCGGTCATGGGCGTCTGCAGCGTTCCCCATGACAGACATGGGGAACGGGGGGCGTTCCCCATGGGGGTTCGCTACATGCTGATCCCGCGAACCTGTCCGCCATCGCGTCGTAGGACCACCGATCCCGCCAGATCTCGACGCCGCCCGCGGGGGACGCCAAGGGCTGGTGCGTGCCTCGGTCGAGGATGCGCTCGGCCGTAACGGCCCCCTCCAGCGGCCCCCTTTCGCCGGCCCAATTCCCCTGGTGCAGATTCTAATGCGCGTCGGATCGCGATCTGACGCCGTTTGGCTGGGTTGTCCGGCCGTCGGTGGTGCAGATCACGACTCCATCTGGGGCAGTCGACGGTCCATGGGGCGGAATCTGCACCATCGACCGCGCGCCGCCTCGGTCGCTCGCTGGTTATCGCCGTAAGTTCAATAACTTGGAATCAAGGAGCAAGCATGGAAATCTGCACCACGTCGAGTTCGCTGGTGGGTTTGGACGTCGGCTATGGGAATTTGAAGGCCTGCGGCATGGTTCTGGGAACCGAGTCGGTCGACGTGGTCAAGCTGCCCGTGGGCGCCGCGCCCCTCGATCAGGCGCCTACCCTGCTGAACAATGAGCCGGACCTGAGGGGCGGCGAGGCGGTCACGATCCAGGGGCTCCCGTGGGTGGGGGGCACGGATCCCATGATCCTGCAGGGCTTTACCCGCCAAGCGGATCGCTCCTACATCACGTCGCCGGAGTATCTGGCCCTGTACTACGCCGCGCTGGCCCGCCTGGGCTACGACCACGTGGGAATCCTCGTCACGGGGCTCCCGTGCGATCAGTACGACGGTCCGGACAGCAAAATGATTCGGCAGCGGCTGGGTGAGCGCCTGAAGGGCGAGCACCGCATCTCTCCTACTCGAACGGTCAGGGTGGACCGGGTGTTCGTCATGGCCCAGCCCATGGGTACCTATGCCTCGGTCTTCCATGACCAGGCGACCCTGGACGACGGCCGTACGGTTCTGGTCATCGACGTCGGGTTCTACTCGGTGGACTGGGTGCTCATGCAGGGCGGCTCCGTGCGCGGGGGAACCGCGCAGACGAATCCAGCGGCCACCGGGCGCATCCTGGAGCTGGCCGCGCGCCAGATCTCAGAGAACCACGACGGCGCGCAGGTCAGTGTTAACCGCCTCGAGGCTGCATTTCGCTCCGGCCAGGAGCAGCTCAGGCTGGGCGTCCATACGGTTGCGTATCGCCAGTACATCGATCAGGCCGCGGCCGTCGTGTCGCGGCAAGTCATGTCGGCGGTCCTGGCCTCGGTGCGCGATCTTGGCGACGTCATCGACTCCGTGATCTTGACGGGCGGGGGCGCAGGCCTATTCGAGCCCGCTGCCCGGTTGAGCTTCCGCGCCTCGGACGTCCGGATGACCGCTGATCCCGTCATGGCGAATGCCCAGGGCTATCTGTGGCTGGCCCGCCGGGCGCACCAGGCAGCCATTCGGCAGGCGGCTGTCGGCAAGCAGAAGCGGGCGTGACCATGGCGCGCACCGTGGTCAAGGAACTACGGCCCCGCCCGCGGACGATTGTCTACTGGGATCGAGATGGCCGCGATGGCGAGCTGCTGAATGAGCTGGACCGCTTCCAGGCTCGCAGTCGCGGGGCGCGACTGAAGTATTTGGCGCGGCTTGGGCTGCTGGTGGAAGCCCGAGGCGCCCACTTGGAAGGGCGCAGGCCTGATGGTCAGCTCGTACTTCCTACGCACGTCGCGCCCCCGCCCTCGCCTGGCGCAGGCGCCCCACTCTCTGGGGCGTTCCCGCGCGTGCCGGCCGTGCCTGAGGACACAGGCGGAGCGGGACTCGACGAGCTGCTGGCCTCCATGGAAGAGGTTTGATCCAGAGGCGACCCGGGCGATCGTCCAAGGACAACGACCTCGGGACGTCATAAGGCCGCTGTGGCCAACGGTTACAGCGCCGGGCCCTGGCTGCATCGGCCGCCCACATTTTTGACCGAATCACGATGAGGACCCGCTATGCCAGCGCTTTTAAGCGCCACTGACGAAAGGATCCGCGGTGCAGTCGCGCTAGCGGCGATCGCCACCGCCATACCGAGGGTGGTCGGACCTCCGGCGCGCTTGGGGGCTCACTGCGCTCATCCAGCCGGGCGGGCGAGGGGCTTAAACCGCGTTGTCGCGGCATATCGTTCATGTCGCGATTTTTTGCCCATGCCGCGTTTTTTTGCCCGGCTCGCCGAAAACGTTGCACAGAGCCATTTCGCGGCGTATAAGCATCTCCACACACGCACCATTCGGGTACCCATGGCTCCGAACTCTCCTCACGCGGCAGCCCTCGCCTTGCCGATGACCGCATCGGCTTTGAGCGACATCGCTGACGCGATCAACCGAATGTCGGCGGCGTACGCTGAAGTGGCGGGCACCGCTGAAAACCGGTCATTTCGTAACTTCCGCACGTCCGACCTACTCGAGATCACCGGACTGAACGACCGCCAGGTGCGTGAGTGGCGCCGTGCGAACAAGCATACGCTTGAGTCCTACGATCCTGCCGCCGAAACCAAGGGAACCCTGCCGCAGCTTCCGCTGACACTCGCGGAAATGCACCGGATGATGCAAGAGCTGGGCGTGGCGCCGCGACGCCCTAAAGGCTCGCGTGCGATCCGCCTTGGCTGCTTCAATTTCAAGGGTGGCTCCACCAAGACGTCGACATGCTTCAACCTCGCGGGCTTCTTCGCCCTGTATGGCTGGCGCACCCTGGTGATCGACGCGGACCCACAGGGTTCGCTTTCCACCATGTTCGGCTTCTCCCCCGAGGACGTGGATCCGCAGCACACCCTGTTGCCGGCGCTCAACAGCGTCAGCTCGCAGGACCTGTTCAACCAGATCACCCTGTCGCCGCTCAAGACCCACATCGATGGGCTCGACATCGTGCCGGCGAACCTGGAGATGATCGGTGCGGACTTCGACATCACTGCAGCCTTCATGGAGCGGCTGCCGGCAGCCCGGGATTTCTACGCCTGCGTCGATCGCGCGATTCGCACGGTGGAGCACAACTACGACATCGTGCTGATCGACGGAGCCCCTGCCTTTTCATTTGCCGCGCTGGCCACGATGTGGGCGGCCGACGGCATGATCATTCCGGTGCCACCGGCCTCCCCTGACTTCAAGGCAACGGCCGCATTCTGCGCGATGGCCAGCTCTGGCCTCCAGAGCCTGGCCAACCGCGCCGGCGACCCCGAGCGCCAGTGGGCACCAGTGATGTTCGTGCACAACCGCGTGAAGAACCGCAGCCAGTCCTCCGAGGTGATTCAGAGCCTTTCGAAGGAAGCGTTCGGGCGGCACCTCAGCGAGGCTGGCATCCCTGACACCACTGCGATTCCCAATGCCCTCGCGCGCCAGATGTCCGTCTGGGAGGCAACACCGAGCGATGTTGATAGCCGCGGGCTGCGCCAGGCACGCCTGGCGTATGCCGAACTGGGCGGTAAGGTCGTCAATGCCATCCGTGCCGCGTGGGCTTCCGGTTTCGCTAAGGAGGATCCGGCGGTGGTCGCCGAAATGCTGGAGCTGGAGCGCTTGGCGCGCGAGGCTGCTGCGGGCATAGCCGCCGGCACGCCCCACCCCGAGGACGCTGCATTGGAGGTGAGTCATGGCCGCGGGTAAGAAGACCAGCGCGCTTGTAGATGGCATTCTTAATGCCGCCGCGAAGCGCAACGCAGATCCCGCCGTCGAGCCCGCCGCAGCGCCTAGCCCTGCGTCCCCGCGGGTCACCGGGTTCGTCGGCAAGGTACTGGATACGGGCAACAAGTCGCTCGATGCGCAGCTCGAAGAAGCCCAGCGGGAAGCCGCGGTCGCGCGACACGAAGCCGATGAACTGAAGGCGAAGTTTGCCTCGGGCGACGTTGCCATCAAGGTGGACCCGGCGCGGGTGCGCCCCAGCGCCTACGCTGACCGCCATCCCAAGGCCTTCGAAGACGAGGAATTCCTCGCCTTTGTGGATGAGATTAAAAGCACCGGTGGTAATTCGGAGCCAGGCATAGTCCGCCCCATCCAGGGCGACCCGGACTTCGACTACGAGCTTGCCGCCGGCCATCGCCGGCATCGCGCATGCCTGACCGCCGGCCTCGACTTCTTCTGCTTTGTCCGCGAGCTGTCGGACGAGCAGCTGGTCGTGTCGATGGTCACGGAGAACAAGGGGCGCAAGGATCTATCCCACTTCGAGAAAGGTCGGCACTACGCCCTCCTCCTCAAGGAAGGCAAGTTCCCCAGTATGCGAAAGATGGCCGAGGCGCTGAATGAGCCCTTCGCTGTCCTGCAGCGCCTAATCGCATACGGCGAGCTGCCGGAGATTGTGATCTCGGCCTTTCGTGATCCCCGGGCGATCCGCTCCAACTGGATCAAGCCCCTGCTCGACGCCTGCGGCCGCAACGCGGCGGCAGTGGCCGAGGAAGCTCAAAGCCTCCGGGCTCGGGACAACCTCAAGCCCACCGACGTATACAAGCGCCTCACCGGCATCAACAGCAGCGCGTCTATCGTGGCGACTGCGGGTAAGGCCCTCGCATCCGTAAGGATGATCCACGACCGCAAGGCGATCGTCCTCTACAAGGACGCGCCGGACGAGCTGGTGGAGCAGCTGAAGAAGCTGATCGCGGACTACCACAGTGCACACGAGGGGACGCCTCGGTGAGGCTCCTGCCCTACCCTCTCGCAACACCCCACGAAGGCCCGGAGAAATCCGGGCCTTCGGCGTTGTTGGGGATGGAGAATCGGAGCCCAACGGCCCCCGGTGAGTCAGGTGGCCCGGATTCGGCCTTCCGGCTAAGCCGGGCCGCTTCCGTTCCTTGCCCTCGCCGCGGTGTCGCGCGACATGTTGGGGGCTTTGCCCCTCGGCAGTCAGGATGGCCGTCGGCTGACCCGGGCCGGGTCACGCGCGGCGATTGCCCTGAGATCTACACCCCGCCCCTACCCCAGCGTCGCACCTATCCGCTGTCCCGCGGCACTGACCCGAGCCGGGTCAGCGTCCACAGTCAACGTGCGGCCACCCCCAGCCTTTCGAGGACATGCTCGGGTTGGCTGCCTGCTTTGCCGCTGACCCGGGCCGGGTCACTCACTGCATGCGCTTCGTGGCCTGGGTCGACCCTGCACGCCTCGCTGCGGCTGCCCGAATGGCTACTGACGGCCTTGCGCCAGCAACTGACCCAGGCCGGGTCAATGCAACCCTGCGTCGGGATGACTGACCCGGGCCGGGTCGGCACCTACCGGGCACGCGCGGACAACGCCAAACGACAGAGGACGGGCTCTCGCTGGGCATCGGTCTTGCCGCTGACCCGGGCCGGGTCACTCTCCCCTCGCGCTTCGGCACCAGGCTTGAACCAGCACGCATCCCGGCGGCTGTTCGAGGTGGCCACGATCGGCTTTCTCGCTGAGCTGACCCGCGCCGGGTCGCTGCAACCGTGCGCGAGGACGACTGACCCGGGCCGGGTCAGTGAGTCGGGTGGGCTTGCATGCCGCCGCTCGGGTGACGCCGGAGCGCGCGCAAAGAGCGCCGGCTTCTACGGACCGCTGGCCTGGTGGATCTATGACCCGGGCCGGGTCACTCGCGGGCGAACGAACAACTCAGACCTGACGCGGGAGGACCAGCCATGACGTAGCGACCTGCCCGCTCACAACTGGCTATCCCCAGAAAGCAAAAAGCCCACCGCGCCAACGGTGAGCTTTCTGTCAGATAGCGCTAATCCACGCAATCAAGTGATGTCGCAGTCACGATCTTAATTGCGGGCACAGCGCTGTCAAGGGGCCGTTTTGTCTCTGCATTTAGGAGAACCCCATGCACGCTCACGCACATGAGTCGGCTGGCTACGCCCGCAACATCCCGTTTGTCCACTTCAAATCCGCCGAGCGCCGGCAGAATCGTCTGCAGTACCGCGCCCACGTCGCGGCACTATGCGACGAGCTGGCACGCGCCAATCTCTCGGCAACAGCGATGCGCGTGGCGCTCAACACACTCGCCCGCATGATTCGTCGCGGTAGCTCCACTGAGGCAATGCCCGTTGCTGCCGTTGCTGAGCAACTTGGCGTCCACCGCAACGCGGTCAGTGCCGCCTACTCGGGCCTGGAATCGGCAGGTCTCGTCAAGCGTATCGCCGTCAAACACCGCGGCGCGCCGACTCGGACGCGCCTCACGGGCGCCGCCGCGCTGCTGGTAGACGGCAAGACACCGGGCAGCCCCGAGAGCTCAACTGGGCCCGACCGGCCCCTTGGCGGTGACGGTGCCGATATTCGGCCCTCAGGAGGACACGGCGGCGTCGACAGCATGGCCGGCCATCCAGAGGTGTGCGCGGCGCCATCCTTCCCTGCCGCTGGTTCGTGTACCGTTCAGTACAGTATTCCCGAAGCCCACCACGAAGTGCTGCCCGAAGCCCCCGACGCTACATCGGCCCAGCCGGCCCAGCCGGTCCGCGCGGAATCGCCAAAGGACGGTACCGAAGGCAAAGCAGCCCCGTTCCTGTTCGACAAAGCCATCAACGACTCTATGGCCGCCAAGGTACCCTCCGAAGCCCGCATGCGCGCCATGCAGGCCAAGAGCTACGCGGACGTTCCGCTCGACCTAGCGTGGGGTCTGACCGATCGTGAGGTGGAACATTTCCGCGCCTTGTTCCCCAAGGAGGAGAAGCCGGCCCCAAGGAGGGCCGTCGCTCACGCTCGGCAGGCGAAGCTGACGGCGAGCCCTGATCTCGCCGCTGCTCTGACGCAGTCCCTTCAGCGCCTCCAAGCGATCACCGGATCCAAAGCGCAAGCCTTTGCGCTGTCTGACCAGATCGCGTATCAGGTCGCTACCAAGGGTCTGGGCCAGGGCAATGTACTCGCCGGCGTCCGCGCCGGTGTTCGCCTCGTCGAATCGAAACGCTGGAGTGAGCCGCGAGGCTGGTCGAGCGACCGATCCGAATGGTCTGGCATCACGTTGCGCAGCCTCTTGGGGGCGACGGCACATCGGGAGGGCCATGCACACCCCATTGTGCACTAAAACAGGGTTCTCAAAACGAACCCTTATCTTCAAGAACCAACACCTCGCGTGCGCGTGCGCGAGAGGCCAGGGTAGGGCAGCGGTCGTGGTTGGTTGGGTGATTATTTCCAGGAGCAAGAGCAAACCCATGAACTCAAGCCCACAGCAGCGCCAAGCAGCGAACGCCGAGCGCATCGCGGTCTACCTCCCTGTCACGGAACGGGTCACTCGCGCGTTCCTCGAGGAGGCAGCGCTGCCAGATCTCCCGATCGAGCGAGCCGCGCTGATCACCCTGCTGATGTTCCACGGACGTGGCGTCGCATCAGTCACGCAGGTTTGCCAGGCGCTTAGCGAGGCGGAGGCTCTATTCCTAGAGCAGCCCGAAGCAGAGACGGGCGACGCGCTTCGTGAGATGCGGCGAAACCACGGTCAGCCCCTGATCGACAACCTCGCCGAGCAGCTCCTCGAAGCCGGACTGATCCTGGCCAGTGATGAGGCCATGGAGCAGGCATTTTGGCGCGGGCCCAGTGGCCGCTTCCATCCCATTTTCCAGGAGCGATGCCGAACCACTGTCACCCCCTTCGCGTTCCACGCGGACAGGGTAGGGCTAGATGTAGCGGCGCGTTTTAACCTCAGCAGCGGCCTGACCGACGCGGACGACGCCCGGGCCCCGGCGAGAACGACTGTTCGTGTCCGATCCACAAGCGACCAAGCTCGCATTTTCACCATCGTGGCCGCGTCGCCGGAAGAGCACATTGATCTGCAGGGCTACGCCGGCACCGGCAAAACCCACCTTCTCACGACGCTCCACGAGTCACTTGGGGGCTTGACGCACGTGTTGCTCCGAGCCGATGACCGCGAAGCATTTAAGGTGCGGACCGGTCTACGGGACGTGGTGAGCGTGACGCTCGGTCAGATCGCCACGCGGATGGCTGCTGATCAATTTCGAGGCCAGCTCGGTTCGCGCTACGTACCTCCACGAATCGGACCAGGTCATCTGTCGTTGGCCCAACAGGCTGACGAAATCGGTATCGATCGCGGCGGTGTAGGGGGAAAGCCACCGGCTGTCGTGATGGGCGACCTGATTCGGGCCATTAAGTCATTCGCGTGGAGACCGGACCAGGCAATCAGCCCCAGCCTGTTCGTGACCAAGGGATACGCCGCCGCTGATCTTCCGGTGCTGGCCGCTCTAGCCGAGCGCCTGTGGTCCGCGATGTTCGAGCCGACTCAAGCAAACGCGCCCCGACCCTTCGCGATCTGGGAGTATCACTTGGCAAAGTGGCTTGCGTTGCGCGGGGCCAAGATCCCTCCGATGGGCTACCTCGTGATCGACGAGGGGCACGATCTCTCCGCGCCGTGGCAGCAGTTGCTTGGCGAGTACTCGGGGGGCATGTTGATGATGGGCGACCCCTATCAGCGTCTTGAAGGCGCTCAGCACAGCACCGAGCGTATGAAACGCGCCACGATGGCGCAGTCGGTGCGCACTGGGGAGCAAGCAATACCTGCCATCCAGGCGGTACTCCGCAAACATAGTGAGTCGTTAGTCGACGACGACATTCGCGGCACGAAAGAGCACGAGACCAGAGTGCGCCCCTACGCCAACCGAGACGAAGTGCGGGATGCGGGTTTGAGGGTATACGGGTCGATCTGGCAGTTGTTCGCAGACGCGATGCGTTTGCGCGATAGCGGGAAGCCCTTCGCGATGCTCGAGCCATCCTTCGGCGCGCTGCAAAAAGTCCTCACTGACGCGCTGGCGCTCTGGAAGTTTGGTGACAGACCGCGGCGGCGTGAGCTGGCTGGGATCACGACCCGCGACGCACTCGAGGAGCACCTTGCAGCAGTCGGCCAGGATAAGGTGCGCCGGCTGTTCGCGCAGGGCTTCGGGTTTGAAGAGGCCTCGCAGCTCGCGAAATCCATCGCGGAGGCAAACGCCGTCGCGAAGCAGGGTGGACAAGACCGCGTCACGCTTGGGCTCCTAGAACACACGAGAAATATCGAATCGAGCGTGGTGTTCATGTCGCCGTGCTGCTTCACCACCGATTCGAGCGGCCCATACGTCGGCAACCAGGACCGCAAAGTGCGTGCGATCTACCTGTCGATGAGCCGAGTGCGTGATGAGCTTTGGTGGCCACATAACGCAATGGAGGCACTGGGCATATGACGCCGTCGTCGCAAAAGCCGACTGGCACTCATGACGGACATACCTAAGGCATCATGGCAGGCGACCACACCGTATGGATCGCCGAAGTGAGGTGCGCTCCACCGAACGCCCGCAGTCAACGGCAGCTCCCGTGTGCGATTGACAGGGCGCGCCAACGGACCCGGCAAACCGTCGACTGAAGTTTCTGCGCCGCCGGCCGATCTAGGTGCGGTCACGGATGGCTTAATGCGCGCCATGCCCAGATGCGGCCGTCTCCCACTGGGCAATCGGCTCGCCTCGTTGGCAAGGGTTTCCTCCGCCGCGCGCATGCAGATACGTCCGCGACCACGCTTGGGGAGCCTGCGCGGTGGTGCTAGCTTCCTGCCTGAGGACGCCGACTCTGAGCCGGCCCCAAAGCATGCTGCTTACATCGAGCGATCAGGGAACTATGAGCAAAACGGACTCGGTTTTTTTTCAGGACCTCGTCAGCTATGGCGAGAGCGCGATGGCATTCGTCCGCCGCCTTACCAGCGTCGCGCCGGAAGCTACCCAAAGCGTTTGCCGCCTAAGCAATGCTCGACTGCTCTACGTTCTTGAGCGCCTCGACCAGTCAGCCATCCGAAGGCTCCTCGCCGAGTTCGGTTGCCCGTTTCGTGCGGATGAGGGCGACGTTGCAGACGCGATCGCGTCGATTGAGGCGGGGAAGTCACCGGTGACCACGGTCGCCAACGTTCACCCGTACTTCGCGGATAACCCCGCCTATGCCCGGGAGCTGGAGTTCCTACAGCAGCAATTCTGGACGCTGGTGCGTTACGAGGCGGAGCGCTATCCGATGGCCGCGGCTTCTGTCTTTGGGTTTACGGACAGGGCGCTGGTTGTCCGACTGGGGCGCCTGCGCCTCCCGGAGATTCGCGCGCTTTCGCGTTATCCTATTGCGATGCGTCTGAAGGAATCACCGGCGTTTGAGCTCGCCGTCGGCCTGGAAGGGCAGGGCGCTACAGAACCTCGCCGCCTCGCCGTCGCCGGCATGGCCGCGATCTGCCACGTGCCCCCGTCTTCGCCGGTGCTTCAACGATGAGTAACAGCCGCCCGCTGCGTTCACGACGCCTGGTCGCCAAGTCGATGGCCGACCCAGCAATCATGCTCACGGTGCTCCAAGCGAAGTCGCTTGCGGGCTACCATCCCGCCAACTACGTGCAGCAGGCTGAAGATCTGGCGGTGCTCGGCATTCGCGCGAGCCTGGTCGCCGAATTGACCGGCTTGCCGCTGAGCAACGCCACCCGGATTGCAAAGGCCGTCGGGAATGCGAAAACGGGTCGGCGCAAGACGAGTCTCGATGACATCTTCAGGACCGCGTTCAGCCAGCAGCAGACGTCGGCGTTCCTTGTGATGATCGAGCGGCAGCTCGCGCTTAACCCGGCGCCCAGATTGCTATCCGTCCACGTGCTGGACGCCATTCGTTCCCTTTGCGCCTGTCTTCCGTCGCAACGCGACCTGGATTGGGAGCGGATGGTCGAAGCCGCCATCCACCTGCAGGACGGCACGCTTGCCCTGGTCACGTGTACCGCGTGCCATACCCGCCATGTCGTGCCCGCCGGTGGCGAGAGCGCGGCCGGTTCTCGTATCAATGAGTCGGACCGGTCTTGTCCCCTCTGCCGCATCGCTGCGTCGTCTACCGAGATTGTTCGCACCGGTGGAACGGAAGCCGTTGTGGTCGGGGCGCGCGTGCGCACGTCGACCAAAACGGTCATCCCAACGCTAACGGCCGACCTTCACGAGCGGCGGCAGCGGTTGCGTGCGGCACTGCCCGCCCTGCCCAATCCGCCGATAAGGACGTCCGGGAAAGGATAGGTCCAGACAGGCCCGTTTCCCGCTTCGTGCCCGCGTGCGCCCCCCTAGCATGCGGGAATGCGCGCACATTCCACTGTCCTCTTGGTTCTCCTGGCCCTTGCTGGCCTGAGCCCGGCATCAGCCCAGGATGCCCCACGCAGTGCGCCGAGCACTTCCGCGCCGCCTGAGCGCGGGTGGTTTTTCTACCACGATCCGAAACCTGAGCCGCCGAAGCCGCCTCCGAAGAAGCCGACGGGTTCGGCCTCCGCCGCCGCCCCGAAGCCACCCAAGGTGGGGTCCGCTGCCTGGATCGCCGCGAACATCGACCGGATCCGCGAAGAGGCGATCGACGACCCGACCGACAAGGCGAAAATGGAGCTGTACGCCTACGTGCAGAAGCTCGCCATGGATAAGTCGGAGGTGTTCGCGAACGCCTACATCCGCACCATGACAGCGAATCCATCACTGGACGAAACGATCAGCAACCCGACCTCGACCTTCGCGTTGCGCGAAATGGGCGACCAACGCGAGGCCAGCATGCAGGCGGTCTTGAAGAAGATCGCGAGCCAGACGTCTCTCTGGTACTTCTTCCGAAGCGACTGTCCGTACTGCCACAGAGAGAACCCGCTGCTCGGTTTCCTCCAGCGGGACACGGGCATATCGATCCTGCCAATCAGCCTCGATCACCAGCCGATGCAGGATGGGAGCTTTGGAGATTGGGTTCCGGATGCGGGGCAGGGGGCCTACCTCAACGTCACCAGCACGCCCACGATATTCCTGGTCCATCCGGGCACGCAGAAGGTGGCCAGCCTCGCTGTCGGTTTGAGGTCGCTGCCGGACCTGCAGCGCCGCATCGTGGAGATCGCGCGGGAGCAGAACTGGATCGACGAGGCCGACTACCAAAGCGCAATGCGCGGCACGCCGCAGCGCTTTCTCACGACGACGTTCGACCCGGCGACGATCACCGATCCCAATGATCCGGCCCAGGTGTTAGAGGCGCTACGGGCTGCCGGGACGCACGGCGCCACAGAGGCGGCCGGGGACCTGCGGGCGATCAATGAGGCTGCCACCACCAACTCAACGCCGTGGACGGACAAGGAATAACCGATGCGCAGACTTCACCTGATCCTCCTCTTGTCGCTCCTGACGTTCGCCGGAGGGAGCTTGCCGCCCGTTGCGGCCCAGGACATCGGCGTAGCCAAGCAGTCGAAGAACATCTTCGACTCGATGACCAACACCACTGACCCCAAGGTGGTCATGGGTGCTCGCCGCGGCGTGATCACCGGCGGCTCTTTCGTTGCCAAGAACCGGATGATGAACGTCCAGCTCCTGTCGATGAACGCGCCCAGCGTCTCGGTCGGGTGTGGAGGCATCGATGCCTTCATGGGCAGCTTCAGCTTCATCTCCAAGCAACAGGTGGTTCAGGCGCTGCGGTCCATTGCGTCGGCGGCTGTCGGCTACGCCTTCAAGCTGGCGCTGGCCAGCATGTGCCCCTCCTGCGAAAAGATGATGGCGACCATGCAGGACACCATGAACTCCCTTACCTCCAGCAACATCAACAGCTGCGAGGTTGGCCAGGCACTGATCCAGGCGGGGGGCGACAACTCGATCGCCAGCGCGATCGACAAGTCGGGCGCTGGCATCCGCGACACGATGGGTTGGGCCGACGACCGACAGGCGGCCAAGAACCAGGGCGGCAGCTCAACGCCGCTGTTGGACGTGCTCAGGAAGTCGCCGCAGATCTACGACCAGATCGTGTCCGGCAACATCGTCTGGCAGTCCATGGCCGCCCAGAACACCGGGCTGTGGTTCGGTGACACCTCCCACGAACTGCTTGAGGACATCATGTCCCTTACGGGCACGATCATCGTGTGTATGCCCAAGCAGCCGGGGAGCTCCGGCCCTGACTGTCTCGTATCCAAAACCGGCACCGAGACGAAAGATCAGGATGGCCGCCTCGTGCAGCGCACGCTCCAGCCCACGCTCACGCTTGAAGAGCTGGTCGAGGGGTCACAGGGCAATCGAGCCGTGAAGCGGATGACCTGCGCGGGCCAGAACGCGTATGAGCCGAAGGGCTGCAATGAGGTCGTGGTCAAGGACTACCCGAATTTCGTCGGCATGCGCCAGCGCATCCGCGAGGTGTTTCTCGGGACGGGCGCCGACAGCAGCGGCGGCATGATCGACGCGATTGCTCGCGGCGATCGCGCGCCCACCGCGATGGAGCAGGCCTTCATGACCGGTGGCGGCGCATACAGCCAGATGGCGGTGAATCTCGCCAAGAAGTCGCCGGCGGCGGCCAAGCTCTATGTCCAGCAGTTTGACGACCTCATTGCCGCCGAGCTGGTCCGCAACATCGTGTTTGTGAACATCGATGCCGCGCTGACCGCCCTGTCACGCCGCGACGGTGCCGACACGTCGGAGGTACGCAAGCTGATCGGCGAGGCCATGGACCGTAACCGGGATCAGCTGTCCGAGTACTACCGCAAGGCTCAGGGTCGGAGCGCCGTCTTCGACTACTTCGTCAACCTGAACTCGGTGGTCGAGAAGCGCGACCCGATTCAGCGCCCGATCGGCTCGTTGAACTAAGGACAGTCATGCTCATTCCCCTCTTTCACAATGTCGGCGGCACCTGGACGATCTACTCCGTCGGCGACGGCCTGTTCATGAAGCGCGTGTTGGATGGCGTCGCTGCGATGTCCAACAGTGGACTATTCCTGGCGCTCGGCGCGCTGGGCATGATGCTGGGGCTGCTGATGATCGCCTTCCAGCACCTGGTCGCAAATGGACAGAAGCTCGAGATTGGATCGCTTCTGATGTCCTTCATGCTTTTTGCCGTCTTCTTCGGGGCAAAGACCAACGTGGTAATCGAGGATCTGGGTGGGGCGCCGGGCTCGGTCCAGAACGCTGCGTACGCGGTGGACAACGTACCATTTGGCCTCGCTGTCGCCGGCAGCCTCATTTCAAAGGTTGGACTCACCCTCTCCGAGAAGATGAGCCAGGGCTACGGCTTGCCCGGCGGGGCGACGGACGAGAACGGCGTGAGCGGCTTTGGGCGGAGCCTGGAATGGATCAACGCCGTGCGAAATTGGGAGCTGCCGGAGTTTGCTGGCGCCGGCGCGAACGATGTCGTCTCGCGATTCAAGCGCAATGTCACCGACTACGTGGCCAACTGCACCCTGGTCGGTGCCGACAATGGGCTCATCGATTTACCGCGTGCCTTCCAGGCATCTGATCCCTTTCAGATGGGCAGTACCAGCGGCGGTGGTATTGGCTACAACAACATGTACGTGACCACCAAGTGGCAGAACGCGGACGGCACGATCGGCGGCAAGGACTGCGCCAGCGCGATGACGGCCCTCGCGGCTGACGCACATGGCAATGCGCTGTTTGCCTCGTTTGCCAACGCAGCCGCGCCGCGGATGAAGCGTCTCGCGCCCGGTGTCCCCGCCGACACCCAGATGATGGACGCCTTCGCCGACATCGGGATCTCTGGTGACAAGGCGGCCGATTACATGGCGGCGTCTGCGGTTAACGCAATCTGGACGATGGCCCTGCGCAAGGGCAGCGACCCGTCCGGCCTCGACGTCATGTCCCAGGTGATGATCAACCAAGGCACCGAACAGCGCGCCACGCAATGGGGGGCGGATGAGAGCATGTTCCGCCAGGTCATGCGTCCAACGGCGGCGTTCTTCGAATCGATGATCTACGCCATGGCGCCGTTCATGGCACTGATGGTCGGCCTCGGTCCCTGGGGCATCCGCAAGATGGGTCAGTACATGATCCTGACGATCTGGGTGGCGCTGTGGCAGCCGGTGCTGGCCGTGGTGAACCTGTTCCAGATGACCATGGTCGAGCATTCCGTCGCGGCGATGTCGCAGGTGCCGCCCGGTGCGACACCGCTATCGATGACGAGCCTGGCTGGCGCAGCCAACCTTCAGCACCAGATCGTGAACTGGATTGCCACCGGCTCGACGATCGCTGCCGCTACGCCGGCCATCACCATGATGCTGATTTTCGGCGGCGCCGTCGCTGCCACTTCGCTCTCGGGCCGACTGCAGGGCGCAGAGTTCAGCAACGAGAAGCTGACCACCCCCGACGTCGCCAAGGAGGCGCCGGTGATGGAAATGAAGTCGATGCAGACGCACAGCCAGACCGCCGGCACCCACGTGACTGGCGCCGGCGGTATCCAGCCGACCTTCAGCGGCAGCGAGGTGAGCGAGGCTGCGGTCAGCTCCACTAGCAGCGCCCTACAGTCGGCGTCGCGCACGATGACTGCGCAAAACGGCAAGGCGTTGCAGGCGGGTATCGCCAACAACGAGGGTGTCAACGTCTCCGGTGGCTCGGCTATCTCCTCCACCGCCACGCAGAGCCAGAAGGAGGCGGCCGACTTCATCAAGGGCCAGGGCATGACCATCGGTGCAAACCAAGAGGCTGCCTGGGCTGCGGTGATGGCGGTCTCTGCCAGCGGTGGTGTCGAGGCAGGTCTTTCTGCGGCCAAGGGGTTGGGTTTGAACGTGGGCGCCGGTGCCAGCGGGAGTTCGAGCTTCTCCGAGAAAGACGCTCGTTCGCTGCTTGAGTCGGTTAAGGACGAAGTCAGTCGAGGAGGTTCGTTCAGCGCAACACTGGCCAAGGCCTCGACCGACTCGGTCAACCAGATGGCCAGCAATGGGTCGACGGCGACCCAGTCGGTTATGGGCTCATCCGCCTTTCAGGCTGCGCGCAGCGACATGGAGCAGAAGCAGGAGGCCTACCAGACGGCCGTGTCCAGCCGAGGGTCGTTTACCTTGGGGCAGTCGCTCGGCAGCTTGGAGGCCGCGCACGGGATCAAGCAGAGCAACCGCGGCGCCGAGGTTATCGCCAAAGCACAGGAGCTGGCGGGTGCCGACGCCATGCGCGATGCACAGCACATGGTGGATAACGCGCCGTGGCGATCGAGCGACGCGGAAGAGCGGAAGATCCAGGCGGCGCAGCTGGCATTGAAGGGCACCGACCTGCCCGATCAAGGCGTCCTGAGGCCCGGCACAGAAGGGGCTCGCCAGCTCGCGCTCATGCAGTCGCTGCAATACGCAGGCGGTGCGTTCGGCGGTGGCGTGATGAGCGCCGCGACCGGTGACGCACGCGCGAACGAAGGCTTGGCCAGTGGGGTCAGAGCCGGCCAGGCTACGGCCGCGGTCAATCGCGCCAATCCGGGCTCGGGCGTCACCGAGGGCGAGATTCGCAGTAGGGCGACCCCGTTCCTCGCCGGCGACACAGGCGGCGCTCAGGCTGACGTCGCTCAGCGGTCAGGCATGAGCGACGCCGATGGGCTGCTCGGCAGCAAGGCGGCCCTGGATGAGTTCCGCGCGAACCCGTCCGGATCTGAGCTGACGAAGCAGGTGGATGGGTACCACGATGATCACCTTCAGGACCAGCGCGACGCAGGCCGAGTCGTACGGGAGGCCAACACAGAGCGAGCACTTGAGAACGACACTGGCGGGTTCTCCCGCTCGCTCAAGTCAGGCTATAACGCCGTCGCGCAGGCCGTGAAGAACAATTCCCCGCTCAGTATCGGCGCGTCGCTTGCCGCCGCCCGCATGGCCGAAGGTGGCGCACCGGCATCGAAGGTGGAGGAAGGTTTGAAGGGGTACAACGAGAGCTCCACCGCCTACATGGGCGCGGTTCTGACTGCCAGCGGCGGCGGCCCGGCGACCTATGGACTCACCAAGCTGGCCGAATACGGCGGATCCTTAACGGCCTTCCACGGGACGACCGAGTCGACCATGCTGGCTGCCGCCACTGACCCGGAGAGGGGCGCGCAAATCGACGGAGCTTTCCAGGAGCGCCTGGCGTCCCTGCAAGCATCCGATGGTCCGTACCAGAGCAGCGATCTGATCACAGCTCGGGCCGTCGCTGACACCATCTACTCCGAGCACGGCGCCACGCCGGCGATGGCGAAGGCGTACGACGATGCGTACGGTCGCCTGTCTGACAACGAGAAGCTCTACTTCCAGAAGTACGCAGGTGTGGCGAACAACGCGAACATCGGTGGCGGTGTCGGTGATCTGGGACCGGCGGTCTCGCGTGCGGGCCTCAACCCCAACGGTCTCACCAATCCCATGTGACCCGTGGAGGCCCCGGCTCGTCCTAGTGGCGAACCGGGGCTCCTTGGGTCTACGCGCTGGTATGCGCTACTTAGCGCCAATGCCCGGGGCGACGGAACTGCTCGGAAACGCCGAGCGCCTCATACTGCCGAATACGCGCCAGCTCGAGGAGGTCCAGACCGTCGTTATTGGCATTCTGAGTCGCCTGCGCGGCCTGGGGCAGGGGAGGGGGCAGCACACGTTTCGGCAGCGCGGGAACCCGATGCTTCCGCAGCAATACGGCGCGCCGGATTGCCCGAAGGCCGAAGTACCCCAGGGCGAGGACTCCCAGTGCCGTAGCGATGTCGAAGATGTTCATGGCTTGGCCGTGTTGTAAGCACGCTTGGAGTGTACGTGCAGATCGCGAAACCAAAAGTCGATTGCAAATTGACAGGCGAAGTGGAGCCCCGTAGCCTGACCTGCAGTATCGCATCCTTGGGATGCTCAGTGCCGAGGCCCACTTAACGGCCGCACCTGTTCCTCGAAACAGGCCACACGATCAGCGCACGTTGCCTTGTGCGCGCCATTTGGCGGTTCTTCCCGCCAAATGGCGGAAGAACCATTTTCATCATCTTCGTCAGGAGAGTTGACATGGTTCCTATGTCCGATCTGTTCACCCTTATCAGCTTCGCTGTCCTCGGCCTCTACGTCAGCAAGAAGGGGACGTTCCGCCGCTCCAAGGCTGCACCACCCCCGCTGCCCGAAACCAGCAATACCGCCATCCTGGATGTGATTGCGGAAGGCTGGGAGCCGATGTCCAGCCGCGCGCTATTCGCCAAACTGGGCATGGCCGATGGTTTCGCCATGACCGAGTTCCCGCTCTCGAGCAAGGAGCTGTTTCTGAAGCTGGGCATGCCGGAAGGCTTTCCGGTTGCTCCGGAACCCGAGCCCGCCAAGGCGCAGCCCGCCAAGGAGGTGTCGGTGGACCTACCGCCGGAGATCCTCCGAGAGGAGGTGCCTCTGCAAGCCTGGGAGATTGCCCACGCCGATCGCGCATCGGTGTAGGTCTTCACCCGACCGATCAAGCCGAATCCTTCTGGATTCGGCTTTTTTTTGGGTGAAGCCCTCGACCGAAACAAGGGGTGCAGGAGGCTCTGTTTCGAGGGTCCGAATGAAGGGTGTCGCTCTACCTTGTGCGCTCCAACGCTTGGAGCCTCCCCCATGGAACGTGTTTCGCTTCCGCGCCACGTCGATGCACCTCAGCGCTTTCTGCTGTGGACGGTCGACCAGGCCATCCCGTTTCTACTGATCGTCGGTCTCGGCATCTTCCTCAACATGCTGATGCTCTCGATCATCATTGGCATCGCTCTGAGTTACTACTTCAACCGGTACAAAGAGTCGCGTTCGGACGGCTATATCAAACACATGTTCTGGTGGTACGGGATGGCCTCCACGGGCGCCAAGGTCCGCTCCGTGGTCAACCCATTTGTGCGGAGGATCTTCCCCGCATGAAGCGCTCCAAGTACCTGGCCTCGTGGGATGCAACCCGTCTGGAGAACCGCTTTGGTCGGTTCGTGATGATCCTCCTCGCTGCGACGACGCTGCTCCTCTCCATCTTCGTCCTGAATAAGGACCCGATCATCGTGGAGATCCCGCCGGGCCTGACCGAGAAGGGCACCGTCATGGTCGACGACGCCAGCGATGCCGTGAAGGAGTCCTGGGCGATGTACTTCGCCGACCAGCTCGGCAACGTGACGCCGCGGACCGCCGACTTCGTCGACAAGAAGCTCGCTCGAAACCTGTCGACCTCCATCAGCGCGCACGTGCGCCAGCTGATCGCCACCCAGGCGAAGGAAGTGAAGGAAGAGCAGGTCACGATCCAATTCAGCCCTACGGATGTGTTCACTCTGGCCGACGACACCGTTGTCGTGACCGGCGAGTACACGATCCGCGGCCTTCGACAAAACGAGCGTCGCTTTGTGCAGACGTTCGAGTTCGGCATTCGCGTTCGCAACTACCACGTCGTGATGACGAACCTGGACGTCTACGAGGGGCCGTGGCGCCCGCTCGAGGAACGCCAGAAGCGCGCCGCGGCACTCGCCGCTCGTGACAAGAAACAATGAGGAGAGCAAGGATGCCCATGTCCTGCATCAAGACTATCGTGGCCGTCGGCGCGATCGCCGTTTCGTCCATCGCAGCTGCCCAGGTGACGCCGGGCCTTCCCGTTCAGCCGCTCAACCCACCGGCTACGACGGTCGGGGTGCCACAGGATGCGCCGGCGCAGCGCCCGAACCTCACCGCCCAGGAGCAGCAGGCTGTCGCGGGTCTCACCGGTCCGGCACCGAGAACCGTCCAGCGGAGCGTCCCGCAGTCGCACTCGCCGTCGGTACACGCGCCACCGCCGACTCTCACGGTCAAGCCAGGCGTGACGACCGTGTTCGGGATTTCACGGTCCCAGATCAACCGTCTGGTGGTGCCCTTCAAGACCCCCGCCATCACCACCTCCAGTTCGGCTGATATCAGCGTTGATCCTTCTGGGGTGGTTTACGTAAAGACGGACTCGACTGAGCCTGTGTCGGTAATCCTCTATGACAAACCGGATCCGGCCTTCGCGGTCGTGGTCTCCATGGTGCCCGCGGACATTCCGCCGGTGAGCGTGGATTTGCGGGTGCCCGGCTATTACCCACACGCCACTGAGGAAGCGGTGATCACGCGCCCAGGTGATCGGGCGACAGCGCGCGGGTGGGAGACGGATCAGCCATTCACCGAAACCGTCAAGGATCTCTTTCGGACGCTGGCGGTCGGAAAGGTACCGGACGGCTATTCGTTCGGCCGGCCAGATGCCGATTCGGTCGCACGCGCGCGATGCGATATGCCGGGTCTGAAGGTCGAGGCTCGCCAGCTCATGACCGGGTTCAACATGCTGGTCGTGGTGTCCCGCGTAACCAACCTGCAGCCGGTGCCCGTGGACGTGGTGGAGGCTGGATGCCGCGGTGACGACGTGATCGCCGCCGCCGCGTGGCCGCGCGTCAGGCTCATGCCCGGTGAGGCGACCGAGCTTTACGTCGCCATTCGGGCGCCGGTGGAGGACGTCGGCGGAGAGTCGCGTCCGGTGCTGGTCAAGGAGGGGCGCTGATATGGAGCTCAATCCCAGGAAGCGATGGGAGGCACTCAGTGCGACCCATAAGCAGTACGTGGTTTGGGGCGTCGGCGTTGCCATGCTGATGCTGCTGGGCACCTTCATTTTCGGATCGCCGTCCCCCAGGGCGTCGGCGCCAGGTGCCGTCAAGACGCGGATGGCGAACGAGCTGATGCCCGCAGGCGCGGCGCGTGACCTCGGCGTTACGGGTCTGGCTACGGGTCTGGCCGAGCAGGCGCGCGACCAAAAGCAGCTTGCTCAGTCCGTCGACAAGCTCCGTGAGCAACAGGAGGCCCAGCGACACCACCGAGAGAACAGTGCCGAGCGTGAGAGCGCGCAACGGACGCAGGAGGAGCTTGCGGAGCTCCGTCGCCAGATTCAGGCGATGCAGCAGGGCGGCGTCCCTGCGGCAACTCCGGCAGCATCTGCGGCACCGGTCGCTCCGAGCACCGGCGACCTGGCTCCGATGGCAGGCTCGAGTCCCGCGCAGCCTTTGCGCCCGACAGGCGCTGCCAGCGGCGGCATCCGCGAGATCGGCGTTTCGGTGCCGGCAGACGCCGCGTCGGATGCTCCGAGCGGCATGTCCACGCGTCCTGCCGTTCCGTCGGTACCCGGGACCGCGGCGTCGCGCGGCGACGACAAGCCGGCATCTGCCCCTGACACCAGCGTGCCGACCATGTATCTGCCGTCAGGCTCGATGATGCAGGTGGTGAGCATCACGGGTATGGACGCACCCACTGGCCGGCAGGCCATGAAGGATCCGTTGCCGATGCTCTTTCGTGTGAAGGCGTCCGCGGTCCTGCCGAATAGGTATCGCGCGGACGTACGCGAGTGCTTTGTTGTCGCGTCAGGACACGGTGACCTCGCGAGTGAGCGGGCATACCTGCGCTCGACCAACATCTCGTGCATTCGCCGCGATAAGCGCGTCATCGATGTGCCGGTGGAGATGGTCGCGATTGGCCCCGACGGCAAGGCGGGTATTCGCGGCCGGCTGGTCAGCAAACAGGGCCAGATCATCGCGAAGGCCGCCGCGGCTGGTGTGATGCAGAGCATTGCCCAGGCCTTCAGCGGCAGCAACTACCGGCTGAACTTCGGCGCGGAGCAACAGGACTACGGCCAGGCACTGCAGCAGGGCGTTGGTGGCGGCGTCGGGTCCGCGTTCGATCGCATTGCGAAGTACTACCTCGACATGGCCGACCAGATGTTTCCCGTGGTCGAGGTCGACGCTGGCCAGAAGGTCACTTTCATGCTGGTCAAAGGCGCCCAAATGGGCGTCGTGAAGTAGCGCGAAACGCGCCCTCGTAACCCGCCTCTTTTCCTGATTCGCGCCGGTAGAACTCGCCCATCATGGCGACGTCAAGGAGACACGCATGTCCGCTTTTCGCAACCTCTCATTAGCTGCACTCACTCTTGGCCTGCTCTCGGGGTGCGCCGCCACCGGCGGCACCAAGTTCGCCTGCCCGAATCCGACGGGCGTCACCTGCATGAGCCCCATGGACGTCTACGAGGCGACGAACCACGCCGACGAGATCAAGGGCATCGATCCGAAGGAGGCGGCCAAGCTATCGCGCGAGGGTCTGTCCGCGGGAAAAGTTGCGGGAGCTGAGCCGGCGCAGGCCTCCGTCATCGCCGAGCCGGTACATGGTGGGGCGGTCGGCGCTGCGGAACACCGCGCGCCTGCCACGGTTCGCCGAGGTCACGCCAAAGTGCCGCCGGCAGCGCTAGCGCTGGACGGGGCCACGCTGGCGGTGGTGGCACCTGGGACCGCGCGTGTTGCGACAACGCCAACGCCGACATTGGCGCGGCAACCTGCAGCCGCCCGGCCGCGCCCCGGCGTGCCGGCGCTTGGCGCTGATGGTTCGCCCGACGCGTTTCGTCAGGCGGCAAAGATCATGCGGATCTACCTGCGTCCTTGGGAGGACGACGCGGGTGACCTGCACATGAGTGGATTCATTTTCACGGAGATTGAGCCTCGGAAGTGGTCGGTCGCGCAGCGCGTGGCCGACGACTCCGGTCTGTTCCGTCTTCTTGGAACCCCCGGTAAGGAAGCGGCGCAGGACGCATCGGCTGGCGTTGGTAAAGCCACTCCGACGGCACACCGCACGGGATCACACGGTGGCGAATAACCAGGGATTCCCGATATGCACGCAATGACTCTTAGCCCGGCCAAGGCCGACTCCAACAACGCGGCGCAGGAGCCGCTGAAGAAGCTGACGTACGGCGACCGCGCGACGTTGTTCGTCTCGGAGTACGGCTTGCTGATCCTGCTGCTCTGCCTCGTCAGTGCCACCGCATTTGCCGGCACGGATGGCGCGGAGTTCCAGGACATCTACGACAAGATCCGCAACTGGCTGGAAGGCACTCTCGGCAAGGTGATCGCCGTCGCCGCCTTCGGCGTCGGCATGGGCATCGGCATCGTCAAGCAGTCTCTGATGGCCCTGGCCATCGGCATCGGCTTCGCTGCGGTACTCGCTTACGCGCCGAAGATCATCGACGCCGTCTTCAGCTTCGCGATCTGACGCGAAGGCAAGGGCCGGCCCGCTCGGGGCCGGCCCCTTTCAACGATTCCCGCAGGATTGGAGGGCACGTGTCTAGTTACGCTGAGCGCCAGGAGGCGCTGATTCGCCAATTTGGTGTCGTCCACGCTTTCGATGTCGACGAGGGCTTGTTCGTTATTTCGCCCGATCGCATCGGGTTCGGCGCGATCTCGCCGCCCTTGTCCGGCATCGATACGTCGACCATGGAGGCCCTCAATACCCTCCTCAACGTTCCATTCCCGACCGGCGCGCTACTGCAGATCATGCATTACGCGTCGCCGGACATTGAGTCCACGATCTGGGACTTCAACGAGCTGCGTAAACACGAGCAGGAACCCACGCTCAAGATGATGTCGTCCGAGCGCGTGCGTTACCTGCGCGAGCTGACGCTCGAGCCGGCTGGTCAGGTTGCCGGCGCGCGCCTGCGTCAGCTGCAGGTCGTGATCTGCGTCTCGCTGCCCAACGGCACCGGTCCGATGAGCGATGCCCAGCTGCAGAAGCTGCGCGAGCTGCGTCAGAACTTCGAGGCCGCGCTCAAGGCGGTGCGCCTGCCGTTCCGTCGCCTCACCGACCGCCTGTATGTGCGCTTCATGGAGTCGCTGTTGAATCACAGTCCCGAGGCGATCTGGCGTCGGACCGCCGTTGCTGAGTGCGAAGACGACGTGCTGCTGTGTAACCAGCTGCTCGATCCGGACACCGCGATCGACTACAGCGCTGACGCGATCAAGCTGGGCGAGCACGCCCACGTTCGCGTGATGAGCGTGAAGCGCTATCCCGACTCGCTCTTCCCGGGCATGGCCCAGTACTACATGGGCGACATCATGCGTGGCACCAAGGCCATGCGCGATCCGGTGCTCTACACCGTGAACATTCTCTACCCGGATCATGAGTCGCGCCGCAGCGCGCTGACCAACGATTTCGGGTGGGCAACTAAGAACGCCAGCGGCCCGCTTGCTCGGTTCGTTCCCGAGTACGGCCGACGGGCGGAGAGCCTTCGATTGATGGTCGAGGCGTTCGACAGCGGCGACCGTATCGTTTACGCCTACCTCGGCGCCGCCGTCTTCAGCCGCACGAACGATCTGGCCATCCAGGCCGCTGGCGACGTGCAAGCGATGTTGCGGACGCTGGGCTTCCAGGCGCTGCCGGATCGGTATGCACTCCAGCCTCTCTTCTCCCAGTTGCTGCCTTTTGCAGCCGAGGCCAGCGTGCAGAAGTTCCTGACGCGGTACCGGACCTACGCGACGCGGCACATCGTGCCGATGCTTCCAGTGATCGGGAGTTGGCGCGGCACACGTCAGCCGCTGCTGACGCTGATCAGTCGCGACGGCCAGTTGATGCCGTGGTCCCCTTACGACACCGACTCGAACAACAACTTCGTCATCGCGGCGAAGTCAGGCTCCGGCAAGAGCTTCTTGGCCAATGCCGTCGTCAGCAACTTCATGAGTGTCGGCGGGCGCGCGTGGATCATCGATAAGGGCTTCTCCTACAAGAAGACCTGTCTGGACCGTGGCGGCCAGTACATCGAGTTCGAGCCGGATTCGGACATCTGCATCAACCCGTTCTCGATCGTGAAGGTGTTCGAGGACGAGGTGGAGATCCTGCTCGGCATTCTGCAGATCATGGCCGCGCCGAAGGGCGGCTTTGACGAGTACCAGAGCCCCGGCGTCCAGCGCGTCCTGACGGAACAGTGGGCGATCTACAAACACGAGCTGATGATCGACCACCTTGAGGCGGCGTTGCTGGCTGAGCCGGACACGCGCCTGCAGGACGTTGGCCACCAGCTCTTTCCCTTCACGTCCAAGGGCCAGTACGGGCGCTACTTCAACGGCCCGTCGAACGTGAACCTCGACAACCGCCTGGTCGTGTTGGAGCTCCAGCAGCTGACTGGCCGTCAGCACCTGCAGCGCGTCGTGCTGCTGCAGCTGATGTATCAGATTCAGCAGGGCATGGACAACCTGCCGGTCGAAATGCCGAAGGTGCTGCTGATCGACGAGGCGTTCAACCTGATCGCGACGGGCGAGACCAAAGACTTCATCATCAGCTGGTACCGCCAGCTGCGTAAGTTCGGCGCCGCGGCGGGCATCTGCACCCAGTCGGTGAACGACTTCTATCAGAACGAGGGTTCGGCGGCGATCGTCGAAAACTCAGCGCATAAGTTACTCCTTGCGCAGGAACGCGACTCGATCTCGCTCGCGAAAAAGAACGGACGGCTGTCCCTCTCGGAGGTGGAGTACAGCTTGCTCGAGACCGTGCACACGGTCCAGGGCGAATACTCCGAGATCCTCATTCTCGGGCCGTTTGGCACCGGCATCGGCCGACTGGTCGAGTCGCCGTTCAACACCCTGATGTTCTCGTCACACGCGAAGGACAAGGCAGCCATCGCGAGCTACCAGCAGGCGGGCATGACGCTGGAAGAGGCGATCTGGGCGGTGATCCGCGACCGCAAGGGCGGCGGAGAAGGCCGGAGGACCGCAGCATGAATATCCCAACAAGCCAGACCCCCGTCGGCGGGTCGTGGAGCGCTACGCGCTGGGCGGTGGTACTCGGTTGGCCCGTCGTGGTCGCCGCAGTTGCCTTGCGGCTCGCCGGCGTCACCGGCCTCGCCGGCGAGCTTGCCGAGCGCCCGCGGATTGCAGTGATGGATATCCAGGCCCAGGTGCAGGCCGGGCTGCACCCGGGAAGCACCGATCAAGACCTGCGCGCTTCGGTGGCGCGGGTGCAGGACGCGGCACGACGGCTGCGCTCGGCCGGCTACATCGTTCTCGATACCTCCTACGTGTACGCGTTCCCAGCCGAGTACGAGGCACGGCTTCCGCAAGAGACGGGCCGGACGGGAGGTGCCGATGTCGGCTCAAAGTAAGCCCACCCAGCCCCGCTGGAGCCGCGCCAAGGCGATCAATCTCTCGTGCCTGGTGGCGATCGCCTGGATCGCACTCATCCAGGGCGTAGGTGCCTTCGTCCACATTGGATTCGATCCACAGGCGACGCGCTGCCTGCCGTGGAAGGTCTACGCCGTCGGACAGAAGCGGCCGGAGGTTGTCGAGGCCGGTCGGATCTACGCCTATCGCGCACGCCACATCCCGCTCATGCCCGAGGGCGCACAGGTCATCAAGTACGCGGCGGCCATCGCCGGTGACCAGGTCCACGTGGACAGCAAGGGGATCTCGATCAACGGACGCTACTGGGGGCCGCTCAACCCCTCAGTCATGGAAAAAGGAAAGGTTGGCATGTCGGATGTCGCGAAGGACTACACCGTGCCCGCTGGGCAGGTGTTGATGCTGGGTACCGAATCCCGCTCGTGGGACGGCCGTTACTGGGGCCTCATTCCCACGGCCCAGGTCATCGCTAAGGCCCGCCCGCTATGGTGACGTTGCGGTGGATCTCAGTTGCGGCCCTCGCGCTCGCCGTGCACGCGGCGGTGGCCGGAGCGCAGACGGCGCCGGCGGCAGCCGCGTCGGTCAACGCCAGTGACCGCGCGGCGCTCCAGCGCGCGGCGGACGCGGTGGACCGCCCGGAGACCTATGCTGGGTCCGGCTGGCAGGAATCCGCCGACGCCGCCGTCAAGGCGCAGAAGGCGACGAATGGCGGGGCGCTGCAGTCGATCGTCGACAGCTCGCCGGCCGACATGCGCAAGGTGCTGGCTGACGCAGCTCGGACGATGAACCTGCCGTCGCCAGTGGACTCCTCGGGGCAGCAGGTCGCTGCGCGCCCCACGGAGGTGCGTACCTACCGCCTCTACGTCTCCCAGGCGATGGGGGAGGGCGGCTTGCGCGAGGCAATGACCTATGCGGCGGGCCGTGCCGACATGGTCTTGGTGCTGCGCGGCCCGCTGGAAGGTCAAACGGTGTCGCAGCTGCAGGCGGTGCTGGGCGCCTACGTCAAGGAGGAGGCATCGAAGGGCGAGCCGATCCCGAACGTCGAGGTGGACCCGACCGTCTTCACCGATCACAAGGTGACGTCAGTGCCGACGCTGGAGAAGCTCGACGCCAGCGGGAAAGTCGTTGCCAGCGTCCGCGGCGTGCTGGATCCGTCGTGGATCGATGAGCAAATTCGAGGTGGCGCGAAGGGCGATCTGGGCGCGCGCGGCCAGACCTACCCGGTGGCCGAGATCGACCTCCTGGAGGCCTTCGAGCAGAAGGCGCGCGACTTCGACTGGGAGACCTGGAAGACGAAGGCCGCCGAGAATTACTGGAAGCAGGCGCCGTTCACCGAGCTGCCATTGGCCACCATGCGCCGCGTGCGGGAGATCGACCCGACGGTGGTTGTGCCCAAGGACATCGTGACGCCGGACGGGAAGGTGATCGCACGAGCTGGGGATACGTTCAATCCGCTGGAGTCCATCGGCTTTCACCAGACGTTGGTGATCTACGACGCGACGGACCCGGCGCAGGTGGCGTTCGCCCGCAAGGCGCTCGCGGACGCCGCCGGCGCCAAGGTCAAGCTGATCACCACCAGCATCGATCGCGACAAGGGTGCGGACGGCTACGTGGACATGGAGATTGCTATGAGCCACCCGGTCTACATGCTCAACAGCGCAGTGCGCGATGCGTTCCACCTGGAGCGGATCCCCAGCACGGTGACGGCGACCAAGACTCGATTCGTTGTGACTGAGGTGCCCGTGCACCAGGGAGGGAAGTGAGATGGCGCTGCTATTGACGCGCAGGCGGGGTCAGGGCGTGACCATCGATATACCCAGAGGCGACGGATCCAACGAGCAGCTGCACGTGCGCGTTGTGTTCGTGAAGGGAGGCCAGTGCAGTCTGCGCTTCCAGGCGGCACCCCACGTCACGATCATTCGCGACGAGCTGATGGACGAGCCGATGGAGGCGGGCGCAGATGCGTAAGGCGATCGCGCGCCCCCGTCTGTGGCACTTCATGCTCGGCATCGCTCTTCTGCTGGGCGGCGTGACTACGGCCTCCGCCGATGACGCCAGCGACGTCACCGGAACCTCAGCGACCTGCCCGGATTCGAAGTTCTTTTCTGGCGCCATGATCCGCAACGTGTGCTGGAAGTGCTTTTTCCCGATCAAGATCATGGGCATTCCCATCGGTGGCGGCCAGACGCCCGACGACACTGCGGCGCCGTTCTGCCTGTGCCCGGGTCGGACGTTCGGCATCCCGTCGCCGGGTATCACGCTGGGCTACTGGCAGCCGCGGCACCTGTTCGAAATGGTCCGTCAGCCCTGGTGCAGCCCCGTCTTTGGCAAGGCGCTGATCAAGAAGAAGACCAAGCTCGGCGTCAGTGGCCTGGCGCGGTGGGGCGGCTATGAACCCGGTGGCCAGGGCCACCACGAGTCGGAAGGGAGTTACTACAACTGGCACTGGTGGGCGTACCCGGTGAACATCCTGCTCGATTCGCTCATCGGCTCGGTCTGTACGGGCAAGGGCGGGTACGACATGGACATCATGTACCTGAGCGAGATCGATCCGACGTGGAACGACGACGAGCTGTCGTTCTACACCGCGCCCGAGTCGAAGCTCTTCGCCAACCCGATCGCGATCGCCGCGTGCGCGGCGGATGCGGTGGCGGCGACGGTCAGCAAGCCGATCCGGCTGCTGTACTGGTGTGCCGGAACCTGGGGGCACGCCTACCCATTCAGCGGCAATGTGATCGATGACGACAGTCCGCCGCGCACCACGTCGCTTTTGACGTTCCGCGCGATCGCGGCGCTCCATCGTCGCACCCTTGCGCGGAAGAGCTACGGCAACAGCGCGGTGTGCAAGAACAAAATCGACGTTCTTATTCCCAAGCAGCAATACAAGCTCCAGCAGTTTTACCCGATGCCCGAAAAGAAAAGTAATCACTGGCTGGGCGCGAGCACGTTTGAATGGGGCGAGTGGCGAAACATTCCGGTGAAAGGCGAAGACTTCGTCATTATGTCGTGGGAATACACAGAATGCTGCATGACTTTCTACTGATCCCATAGGGGTTATTGAAAGCACAGCAAGCTGATTATCGCGGAACAGAAGAAAGGATTATCGACCGTGCGTATTCCACCGGCCCGACTCATCGCCGTGGCGCTGTCCGCTGCCCTCGTTTGCTTCGGGGGTGGTGTCGCGTCCGCGCAGGACACGACGCCGACCGTCGCGCCTCTTACGACCCAAGCGACGACGACTGCGACCCAAAGCGGTAGCTCGGACGGGGACGCGCTGCTTTCGGCCAAGCCGAACGTCGGCTTCCAGGAGGGCGGCGAGGCGGGCACGGGCGTGGCCAACATCAACGGCACCCAGATCGACATGAATCGGCTGGTGCCTGGGTCGACCACGGCCGACAAGGACTACGTCAAGAAGCTCGAGGACGCCAATACGCACGATGACCTGCTGCAGCTGAAGAAGACCTACGACGAGCAGGAGGCTGTGTCGGCCAACGGCACCAGCGTCCTGCAGCAGGCGTCCAGCACGGTGGATGCATCGGCCACCAATAAGTCCGTCACGAAAGAACAGGTGGCCAACGACGGCACCCTGACTGGATCGTTGGATACCCTGTCTGATGCACAGAACGGCAACGTGCTCGGTGAGGCGTTCTCCGACTGCAAGGACACCACCGTCGTCACGCCGGTGGAGACCGAGGGCTACATCACCGACTACAAGACGTGCGAGAAGATCCTGACGCCCATGGAGCAGGGCGATATCTGCAAGCGCACCCGTGTCGGCACCGTGTCGATCCCGCGCCAGCCCGGCACCAAGACAGCTGAGCTGCTAGTGGAGCATGGCACGACCGGCCAGGTCTGCACGCGCAAGACCACCGCGCACTACTACCGCGACACCCTGCACCAGACCCGCGACGGCGACCTCAATATCACGACTGAGACCGGGGGTTTGTCGTGTCGACGGGTGATGACGGCTGGGTCAACGAGCGCGACCTCGACGGGGACGGCGCAGGGCGACTTGCCGATCAGCACGGAAATGGGTGGGCTCTCGTGTACCCGCACAATCGGCGTCACGGGCTCGGTATCGGAAGCGTCGACGTTCTATTTAGTGATCAGCCATATGTCGGGTTTCGGCGCTCCCGCGCCGGTTGGCCAAGTTACGAACCAGTCGGTCGATCTGTCTGTATACAACTCGATTACCAATCCAAATCCCGTTCCACGCGGTACAGTGTTTAACCGATACATACTCAGTCACGACCCCGGCGTTTCGATTACAAATATTGCCCTGCACGGGTCTGTGGTGTCTTGGACTCAGAAATTCCTCACGCAGTACAACAACGGTTACAGCTTTAGCGTCTTTTACAACGTCGGATCGGAGACGGCGACCGTCGGGGACAGCGGCAACTGCGGTGATCCCGGTAGCTCTCAGTGTCCGACCAAGTGGTCCTGCGTGGCAGGCGCGCCATACACGGTAAACGGCAAGACGGTGACCGCCGCCCTGGCTCAGAGCAAGGCACCGCTGTACCCCGGCGCGCCATCGACGTGCGTGGTCGCAAACTTGAACCGCACGTGCGGCGGCACAGCTGCTTTAGGCTCGTCCATCTCGATCGGTGACAAGGTTCCCACGGGCGCGACTTATGGCTCGCTGCTGCGTCGTGCCGCGGATCCTGACCTCTTCACCACGTTCGCGAATTTCGTCATTCCGGTGGCCGCCGCGGGCGAGATCAGCGCCGTTCGGGTGACGAACTTCCAGTGGACCGTGACCAATCCGCAGCCCGGCGTCACGGTGACCCTTACCCAGACGCCGACGCAGGCCAATGGCTGGGTGGCCGGGTTCAAGGTCAGCCGCACGAACTTCTCCTACGTGCCGCAGAAGCCCCACATCGTGATGACGTGGAGCGTGACGACGTCCACCACGGACGTCGGCGTGGGCGACACCGGCAACTGTGCTGATACGGGCAGCGCCGCGTGTCCGACGAAGTGGACGTGCACGCAGAACGCCCCGACGACGATCAACGGTCTGGCGGTGTCCACCACTCTGGCCGCGACGAAGGCACCTCTGTTCCCCGGCGCGCCGAACACGTGCGTGGTGGGTGAGTTGAACCGCGTGTGCAACGGATCGTCGTCGATTGGCACCAGCATCGGGATCGGCGACCTGCTGCCGGCGGGCACGACGGATATCTCAGCGTTCAAGTGGTACGTGACCAACCCGGACACGAACTTGGCCGTTGGCCTCGTGTCGGCGCCAACGCTGCAGAACGGCTGGACGGCGTCCTTCAAGGTCACGCGCCAGTACACCGGTAACGGCGCTGCAACCCCCGCGAAGCCCCACATCCACATGACCTGGGACGTCCTGAGCGAGCAGAAGATCGCGACCGGCACCGTAGACGCGGGTGACTGCAACGCATCGCCGGAGAGCCCCAGCTGCAAGATGGTCTGGAGGTGCACCAAGAAAGTGCCGGGCACCACGGACGACGGCATCCCCCTGACGTATAGCGACCTGATTGCCGGCGGGCGTGGCGACCTGTACCCGGGCGAAGCCGAGAGCTGCCTCAACGCCGAGTATGACCAGGTGTGCGCGGGGACTGGAGGCAAGCGCACCTCGGTGTCGATCGCCGACCAAGTGCTTCCTATCACGCGCGAGCTCTACAACTTCAAATGGGTGGTCTCCCTGCCGATCACCGGCGTCACCGTGAAGCTGGTCCAGCCGCCGACCTACGCCAATGGCTGGATCGCCGTCTTCGAGACGACGCGCGACTCCTGGGCCGATGAGCCCCCTGGGCAGCCTAAGGTCACGCTGACGTGGGACATGGACGGGTATCCGGTTTATGGCTTCGAGATCAAGGACGATGGCAAGTGCGACATGCAGAGCGATGCGTTCTGCCGCGTCTACTGGACGTGTGACACCCGCGCGCCGATTACCGTCGCCAGCGGCGTGATCCCGGCCGAGGTTGTGCAGCAGGAGCCGCCGCTGTTCGACGGCGACGGCGGCACGTGCATGGTGGCAACGCTCCACTACGACTGCCAGGGCATCACGCAGACCGAGGGCACGGTCTGCTGGGATGACGATGACGGCACGCGCCATTGCGTGGAGGCGCCGCCGAAGGACGCCGATTCGCCGGATTCCTGCGAAGACCTCGAGAAGGATCCCACCTGCAAGCTCAAGTCGACAGATTGCGCCGACGGCGGCCGCGGCTCCAACGGCTTCTGCTACGTGGAGACCAACCAGTACGCATGCACGAAGGGCGTGCCGGTCACGGACCACACCGTTTCCGAGGTGACCACGTGCTCAGGCAACCAGGCCTGCCTAGACGGCTCGTGCACCTCGCCGGACAAACGGGATGAAGAGTCCTACTCCCGGAACAAGTCGCTGGCCACTCAGGCGAAGGCCAACGCGGTCATGACCGACTGGGAGTACACCGGCGAGCCGGCCGGCGCCGCCGCCACTCAATCAACTAACACCCAGACGACGAACGCGCTGGTGCCCGCGTGGGCAAACCCGTAGGAGGCGGGTAGATCAATGAAGAAGACGATGAAGGCGCTCGCTGGCGTCCTGTGTGGCCTAGCCGTGACCGCGGTCGCGTATGCCCAGTCAAACCCGCCGGCGATCCCGGAAGGATGGACCGAGCAGCAGGCGATCCAGTGGCAGACGCAGAAGGAAGTGAGGTCGCCGGACGACATTGGCGGCGTGGAGTCGCTGAACCTGGATCTGAACAAGCTCACCTTCATGGCGGGCAAGCGGCTGGACTGCAAGAACATGCTTGGCGGACTGCTCAAGTGCTGCAAGAAGCCGGTCCCCGATGCGAACAAGAGCTGGTGGGACGCCTACCGCAAGACGCAGAAGCAGGCGTCCGCCGTCGACGCGAGCAAGCTCGTGGACCACGTGCAGGGTGCGTGGTCACAGATGGACGGCGGCGCCGACCATTGGGATCTGTCGCAGTCATTCACCTCGAGCTTCGAGAACCTGCTCGGCGGCGGCGGCGACGTGTCCGGTGACCAGAGCGGGAGCATGGCGGACGTGAACGCGGCTTTCATGAAGGACCAGAACACCCGGGTGAAGCCGAACCTCCAGTGGTACTGCGACGACTCGGACTTCGAGACGGCGGTGCAGCGCAATGCCGGCACGTGCCATTACCTGGGGTCACGATGCCAGAGCAAAGTTCTCGGGACGTGCTTGGTCAAGAAGGAGATCTACTGCTGCTTCAACTCCCCTATGAGCCGCATGATGCGCGAGGAGCTTCTCCAGCAAGGCGTGGGTGACATGGGTTCGGCCAAGCACCCGAACTGCGCGGGCATTCCGATGGCTCAGATGATGAGTCTCAACATCAGCGACGAGGACGACCTCAACGAGATCATCGGGCGAATGCAGATGGGCGGCTTCCTGCCAGACGACGTGATGGACCCGAATGCTGCCGAGGATCTTTACACCGGCTCGGGCAACAACTACGGCAACCCCGATCGCGTCCCGGTGAGCGACCGCACGCAAAGCCGTCTGGACGACATGGACTACCAGGGGTCCACGGAAGCGATCGAGGCGGACGTCTCCAAGACCGTCCCCACGCAGACCTCCGACGCCCCCACGGGGCCGGGCGAAATCACCTTCGCCACCGGCTTCTACAGCGTCACCGGCGGGCGCCCGCTGGCGATCTCCATCACGCGCAACGGCGGCAGCGGCATGGTGTCCGTGGTCGTGTCCACACAGCCCGGTACGGCGCTCGATGGACGGGACTACAGCGGCGTGGACCAGACCGTGTACTGGAGCCAAGGTGATGTGACGAGCAAGACGGTCACCATCCGCACCAACGCTTTCACTGGCACCGACAAGCGCGTGTTCCGCGTGTCGCTCAGCCAGCCCACCGGCGGCGCGGTAGTGACCCCCTATACGACGGATGACGTCGAACTTCTCCCGGAGAACTGATCGTGACCCTGATGTCCGCCGCGGCCATGCCGCTGTTCTATGAAAATCTTGCCGAGGACCTGCCGCCGGAGGCCGGTCAGCGGCTGCGCCAGGCCCTTTGCGCCGACAAGGCGCTCAATGATGGCCTGGTCAGCGGCCTCCGCCGCGCCTTCGCCGCCTCCGGCGCGACGCCGACCGACTCACTCGATCGCGATCGCCGGGCTTTCATCCTGCGCTGCATGAGCATGGTGCTCGATCCGTTCGCGCCGCCGTCGTTTGGCGACGGGCTGAATTGGCAGAAACCGGAATATCTGGCGATGCTCGAGGCCTGCGCGCTGTTTAGCGCCCACCTGATGCGCGACCTCTTCGCACGATTCGGCCAGGTCTCCGGTGCGGCCGACGCGGACAAGCGCGATGGAGTGATCTACCTCAACGGTCGACCGCTGTCCCCTACGGACGTGGCCGAGCGCATCCTGATGGTTTACCAGCTCACGCACGTCGAGGCGATGGAGCGCGTGCTCGAGGCAGCGTGGGCGGAGCGCACGAACGGCCGCTACACCGACCGTGCTGTCGCGCTGATGGTGGATGGGCGCATGACGTGGCTGACCGGTCGGGACGCCTTCAGCGCCGGTCCCGATGGACTGATCTGGCAGCGCAGCGGCACCACATGGTTCGGCCAGGGTTACGTGTTTGGCTCGCGACCGGAAGTTGTCTTCGCCGATCAGGCGGTGATGCGGATGAACCACGGCTCCGTCCAATCCACGAAGGATCTGTGGCGGGCCGCTTCGACGCGGCCGCAGCTGGTGCAGGGCCAATGACCCACGCGCTCTGGCAGCGTGACTTCGACGACCTGCGATCGCGTCGTCCGACTCGCTGGGCGCCGTGGGTGGGTGAGCGCGTCATCGTAGTGCCGCCGCTGGTCGGGCGGCTCTTCGGGCTGGTCACGATCGCCTTCGGGCGATTAATGGTGAGCCAGGCCGTCCTGGACGCACCGGCGTATGTCCGCCGCTTCCTTCTCGCCCGCGCTTGGGGCAGGGTGGTTCGCGGCCACCTGCTCGCCTCGGTCGGCGTGCTGCTGTGCGGCGGCGCTGCTGCACTGATCGCGGCCGATCGCGGATTCGATGAAGTTGCCCTCGCCGCGGCCCTCAGTGGCGTGGTGTGGATAGGCTGGCTCGGTCTCAGTAAGCGGCTGACCGAGGCGGACGCGGTAGCGGCGTCACTGGTCGGCGACGCCGGTGTCCGTGCCGGACGCCGCTGGCGTCGACGGCGCTAACCCGATCAGCGCACTGGCGCGCGTTACGGCGCCCGTCACGGGCACCGCGCTATGGCAGACTTCGCAGCCCTCAGAGATGGAAGACATCGAGAATGCGCAAAGAATTGACCCTGGCACTGGCCATCGTCCTCGCGGGCTGCGGCAAGGCAGCCGATCACCAAGACAGCGCGGCGGTCCCGGTCGCGGCGGCTCCGGCACCGGTCAGGGCGATCCCGGACATCCGGGGGCTGAAACTAGGGGACAGCCAGGCGCAGGTGTCGGCCCGGTTTCCCACCGCGGCATGCGAGGCGAAGGGCGGGCAGGTGCTTTGCCAGGTCAACGGGACGGGCTACGGCGGATCCGAGTCGGGCATCCTCCAGATCATCCTGGAGAGCGATCACGCGGTGGCCATTGGCGCGAAGGCACTTGAGGGGGACAAGTTCAACCTGATCGTCAGCGCGATGATCACCAAGTTCGGTTCCCCGGACGACGCAGCTCACCGGCCGGCCATGGCCTCGAGTGCGGACGTCACCTGGACCGGCGACCACTGGTGGCTGGTGGCGGCGCCTCACGACGAGGGAAGTTCGTTCGCAGGCGTGACGTTGATCAATTCGGACTGGGTCGACGCGAGGCTGAAGTCGAAGCTGTCGGGCGCGGCAAAGAACCTCTGATTCCCTCGTGCCGAGGTGGGCAGTCGCCGCGTGACCGCGGTGGCCGCTCAGGCGCTGGCCACGATGTTCCGCAAGCCCTGGTCGATGAGACCAAGGAAGTCGACGGTGTTGGAGAAGTAGTTGCGGAAGGCGAACTGCACCTCCTCAGGACTTGATGCACCAACCATCACGACGTTTGCCTCGGGTCGTTCGGACTCGATGTGGAATAGCGCGGCCAGAGCACGCTTGTTCTTGGCGTACTCTCTCACTTCCAGCTTGCCCTCCCGGTCGAAAATCAGGAGGTAGTGCGCTCGCCGCGGGATGTCGAGCTTGGCGACGTGCAAAGACCTCAATCTCTGCATCAGACCGAGCTCCTGATCGACCCTTGAGTATTCGCGTAGAAGCACCTCGGCCGGCATGTCATGTAACGGTCCGGGCAGCTGCTCGACGCCGCGCGCCAGGATCTCGCTACACAGCGACATGAAATAGCCGATGCGCTTGTCGCCCCGGTCGAACTTTGGCTCGCTGTCGGTGATGTAGCCGATCACCTCATTGGCCGTCGCCCAGGCGTGCTGCGCCAAGGTCCGATATTGCACCTCGATGAAGAGTCCGGCCGCGCGCTCGGAGTGCTTGGAGTTGACCTGGTACGTGTAGATGTCGTGGACGCCCCGGTAGCCATTTGCCTTGGGCCGCGCGATGTAGTCGTACTGGTCGTCGCGGTTGCGCCGCTGGTGCTTGAAATGCGCCCGGTGGAAGCGCTCACGGAAGTCGGCCAGCGCATCCACGTCCGGGAAGATCAGCCGAACGCCGGCGACGTCGTCCATGCGTCCGAGATTCATATCGGGTTGGCGAGTCAGCTTGTCGTAGATGGTGCTGGCGCGCTTCAGTCGCTGGCCGACATGAACACCGGCACCGGCGGCCTTCGCTCGTTGGCGCAGCGCCGCCTGGAACGTGTTGATCACGTACCGATGGGCGGCGCGCCACTCGTTGATGACGTCGTAGTCCTCGGGCGTGGCGGCGCGTGCGCGAACGCGATCGCCGGCGCGATTGACGCGCGACCTCGACCCGCCTGGAAATCCTTTCGCGACCATACCGCCTCCCATGTGGCCAGGAATTGTGCCACGGGGGTTTGAGCCGGCGGGCGAAGGCCCGTAGCGGCGGGTCAGCGGCGGGGGGAGAAGCCCCCGGGCAGTCCCTCCACGGGAACGTCGACCGAGAAGGGCGGAAAGCACACAAGCGGCTCGCGCATGTGGCAGCCCTGGAGGCGCACTGAGACGTGGCCATAGGCCGCGTCGGTGACAGGAATCAACATGGTGAAGGGCTCGAGATACTCCTCGGCCGAGCCGCCGAGGCCGTCAGCGGCCATAGTGCCGGCGGGGAGGAACGGTACGCCTGCAAGAGCGCCTGGGGTCGGCGTGGCCACGCGAATCCTGTCGCGATATAGGGCGTAACCAGGCGCGACATCCCAGGTGATCACCAGGCCGGCTTCGGTGCGTGATGCGTCTATCAGACGGAATGCTTCCCGCGCGTCGAGCACGCCCTCGGCTGCCGCGCTAAGCGGGGCAAGGAGCACCAGCGCTAGGAAACACGAGCGCATCAGTGCGCCTCGGAGCGATAGGTGTTTTGCAGCACCGCATCGCAGCGTTGTTCGAGCAGGTGCTTGAGCATGCACGCGTCATTGGCAGCATCGACCGGATCGCGAGGAAGCGCGGCCGTCAGGCTGGCTTTGAGCCAGTCGGATGCGGAGGGGTCGGCGAGAATGGATTCGATAGTGGGCAACATGGGGACGCTCCGGTGTGGGTGCGGACAAGGTAGACACCCAAGGTCCATTCCGTTCGCCGAAACGCAGCGTTTGGCGGGCGTGGATTCTTCGCCGGTGCTATCGCTGCCCCGATCGGTCGCGGTTGCGACATTCTTGGCAGGCTTGGGCTAGCGAGCGCAGCCTCGGCCTTGGCCAGGCGCTCGCTGTGCGACGAGGTCGCCCTCGATCGCCGCCTCTAGCTCGCGGCCTCCATGCACGTGCGCGAACCAGGTATGTGCCGCCCAAACCTGCGTCGAGTAGCACATCAGTCAAACACCGCGCCATGCTTGAGCAGCATCTCGCGCAAGCGCTCACGGGCCCATTCCTGGTTCAGCTCACCAGCCTCGTCCAAGATGTAGATTTCTCGGGGAAGATACGCCTCAGCGAACAACTCATAGGTCGGCGACCCGCGGACCATGTGCGGCATCGCCGCATCAAGCTGATCGAGGTATTGCTGCAGGGTAGCCCTTGAGGCACCCCGCACAGGCGCGCCGTGACGGCGCAGAATGTCTGCCAAGCGCTCGTCCGCCCAGTCCCAGTCAGCTGGTCCGACGCGCGAGACGAAGTCATCTGCCTCTGCGGCGAATGCTGGCCAGAATTCCGCGGGGTCTTCGTGCTCGGTGAGCAGCTTCACTGCCAACTGCTCCAAGGCCGCAAGTTGCGCTTCCAGTTCAGTGCGTGTGTACGTCATCCGCGAAATCTAGCACCGCTTTGTCGTGCCAGCCCTCGAGGGCATGACCGATGCCGTTAAAGAGGACGCCTGCCGCGGCGGCAACCCCGAACAGCATGAGATCGGCCGTAGGCGGTGTGATGCCGTTCAGTGCCCCTCGCAGGAGGTCTAACAACAGCAGGACTCCCACAACGAGCGCGCCGATCTGGGCAATGTCGAGCGCGGTGGTGAGAACCAGGAAGGCGATGAGCATCCGATCCCGTGGCGAGCGCGTTTTGCCGGTAGGGACCGGTGATGACGATTGCATGGTGCACCTCAGCGGTTACGAGCAGCCATTGTGCCCACGTGCGAAGGCGCCGAACTCGCAGATCGCCGTCCTCACCGGGCGTGGTTTCCCGTCGCCGAACGATGCGAGGCGACGTCTTTGCGCAGGTTGGTTTTGGCCTTTGCCGGCGAGGCGCCAGACGGCGGCGTGGCTTGCCACCCTGGTCGGCCGGAGTATATTCGGCGGTGGCTGCCGTCGCCTGCCGCACGCGCCCTCCCGGGCAAGACGAAGACGGAAAGACCGCAGACCTACCCTGAAACCATTGTTTCCATGGGCGGTCCGCAATGCGTGCACCGGACGTTACGCCCTGGAGTAGAAACAATGGATATCTCACAGTTAAAGCTGTTGGCGGCTTGCGTGCGCGAGCACCTGAAGCAGTCGTCATGCGTGATTGGCCATAGCCAAGCGCTCGACTTGATCGCCGCGCTGCCAGGCCTGCGCAACTGGCCTGAAGTGATGGCATTTCCCTCACGTGTTGCAGGCTGCGAACTGGATATCGGGTCCATCGCGCGCCTTGCTCATCGCGTCGAGAGAAAGTTCTCGCTCGAGATCGATGCGAGGGAGTGGTTGGAACTGCTGTCCCAGGTGGAGGGCATTTCGCCGCGGGGCGCGCTGCAGGTGTGGCCCAGCGGCCCCTTTCCCGGCGTCTATGTAACGACATCCTCCACGGCTATTGATGCCTTGCTGGCGCGCTACGAGGAGGCTACGGACGGCGGGCTCATTTACGCGGAGCGCGCCGCAAACGGGTCAGCGAGCAGCATCGACCTGGGTGAATACGGGTTGTGGTCGCAGGGGATTGATCGACTTCCGAGCGGAACGTTACTGGTCGTGGGCCCCGTCGCCTTGGACCAGTCGGCGTGGAAGGACGCGGCCCAGCGCGTGGAGATGGCATGCCTGCATGCTCTCAATTCAGATCATCGCGTCGCCGTTCTCGTCGACACGCCCACGCCTGATCGGGTCTGTGAAGACCTGGACCTGATGGCCCGTTCGCTAGGGTCTGACACGCACACCGCTCTCCGAGGCGTCATAACCGACGACGGGCAGATGGAGGATCGGCGTCCCTTCTCGCACGGTTATTCGAAGCCGATGCTGGTCAAGGCGCCGTCCGACATCGATGCGATTCCGCGTGCGGCGCTGGAACCCCTGCGGAGGGAGCTTGCGGGGCGTTCGCATGGCATGGTGCTGTTCGGGTCTTCGAACGTCACGGACCACACAGGCTACGAGCAGCTGGCCGCCGCGCTGGCACTGACGGATCATGCGGGGCCGGCGGCCAGGATCATGTCGCGACACCGCGGAACACCGGCGAAGGATTGGATGGTGCCTGAACCGATCAAGCAGCTGCCGTTCTTGCCGTCGATCGAAAGTGCGTATGCACAAGGCTACCGACGCATGCTGGTCGAAGCCCACTACATCGCCGGCGACACGTGGCTGGAGTTCAACGACGTGCTGTTCATGGGCGCCACCTATGGCCACGACGTGGTCGAGATCGCTTTGACCTTGGCGGCTCGGAGTGGACGCCAAGAGAGAGAGGCCCTGGAGCGGATTGTCGCGGTGCTCGGTGTCCTTGAGGTCGAAGGTAAGAAGGGAACGGCTTCGGCGGCTGATCTCTTCATCCGTGGAGATGCTACCGTTCCCGCGGGGGACGGATGGGAAGGCCTTGAGGAGTTCTTGCGCTCCCACCGCGCAATTCGTTGGGCTGACGAGTTGTCAGCTTTGCTTGATAGCGGCGCGGTCACGATGGCTAGCGCAAAGAAGGCAGACCCGCGTAATCGCTATCTTGGGCAGTTCTTTGCGCAGCGTAAAGCAGCTAGGCGCGCGTCGTGACCGGTTGAAGTGGCGATCTGGTGCCCGGGGCTCGTGCCCCGGGTGGCCTGCTCCTATCGGCGGGCGGAAATGTGGCCAGTCGCGATCAGAAGGCGTACGGCGCCGCCTGCCAGTCCTTCAGGACGCGATAGTCGCGCTCAGGGATCACGATGGTCCCGGCTTCAGCTGCGCGGATGACACGGTCGCCGGCGTCGGCGTCGACCCGGTTGCCGTGCACCATGTAGAAGAACCACGCGAAAGGCACGCCGACGCGGCGATCGAGCTTTTCCAACGCACCGTAGAACTCGTACTCGCTCCCCTTGGCTGCATTCACCCTGGCGAGGGGCCGGTTGAACGCCCACACGGGAATCATTTCCATGGACCGGTGGCCGGTGCGCGGGTCGGTCCAGTCCTTCAAGTCGAGCACCCAGTGGTCGCACAGCCGGTGTTGGCCGGCGCTGGACCGGGCCCAGTCCTGGAAGAAGCGTCGGTGCTTGGTCGGGTACCGGTCCCACCCGAGGTCGAGCTCGTCCTGCGTCCGAACGACCCCTGCGGGGTTGGCAGCGGTGGTGACGCGATAGCGCCGGTCGCGAACGGCTTCGCGGCGCACGTCCTCCAGTGCGTCCGCCGCTCCAAGCCAGGCGCCGACATCAACCACGCGCCGCAGGCGATAGGTCGGCCCACGAACTACTCGACGCTCGGGGTCGGAAAGGGCAGGGCCCTGCTCCGCCTCGTGCACAAGCGCGTCAAGTGTGAGTGGCGTGCTCCATCCTTGGCCGGGCTGGATCTCACGATCGATGATCTCTTCCTCGAGATCTACCTCCACCTGCAGGAAGTCGGCGGCCGCCCCTGAGTCGCCGGCGGCTACGACGTAGAGCGTCGTGATCCGGCAGAGCCCAAGGCGATACCCCGCTGCGTCAAGGCGCGCGCACGTGTCGGCAACGTTCCCGTCGTCCCGCTCGACCTCCTGCGCCAGCCACGCCTGGTGATCGTTGGCAACGAGCGTGCCGTCGGCGGCGAAGACTTTCCGCCGCAGGAGCCACTTGTCGCCGCGGCTCGTTGCAAGGCGGGCTGAGCGGAGTGAAGCTCCTCTATGAATCACGCACACCAGGTCTTCGTGGGTGGTGGAGTGCGGGCACGCGGCGATCGCTTCATCGAGGCCGGCAAAAGACCTTAGGTAAGACGTGATCTGTGTCATGGCTGGCTGCAAAGTAGTGTTCGGCCTCGACAGGGCGTTGAGTGGCATGGTGGGCGATGCTGGTAGGCTACAGGGTCGAATACTTGCCGTTGTTGACTCTGGCACGGCCGAGCGCGACCAGCATATGGAGCAGCTGAGGCAAGCGCTTTTTCCACGGGCCACGGGCGGTGAATCGGGCAGCGATTTCATCAACGTCCAGCGGCACCGGGGTGGCGGCCAAGGTATCTGCGACAGCTCGCACTTGGGCGACGGCGTCCTTGGGCCAGGGCTCCGGCTTTCTGCCGATGACCGCTGCAGGGGCGTCGTCGTCCAACGAGTCGCCCTGGAAATCGCGTTGATCGGGAGCGACCTCGGCGGAGGGATTCTGGAACGCGGGGCGCAGCCACATCACCTGACCGCGTGCCTCCTCGGCGGCACGATTGGAATTGAGTGCCACAAGCCGCTCCAGCAGCACTTCGTCGAACGCACGCTGGGCGTCTTCGCGACTCGTATTCGCCGCTGGTACATCGTTGCCATGGGCCACCCGCAATAGGTGCAGCAGGTCGGCCCAGCCGTATGCATCCAGCACCGCCTCGTCTATCTCATCATGCAGATGGCGAAGCAGCGACACCAATCCTTGCTCGTGAATCACCCGCTCTTTGCCCGTCAGTGACTCACCGCCGCGGAGCTTTTCCAGCACGTTGTACATGGCGGTGAGAGTCAGGTCGGGGTGGGTGGCCTGCTGACGCTTGCGGTGAGCATCGAGCTGTTCGCCCAGTTCACGCAGTCGCTCGGATGGACAGGTGGCGAGAGCCTCTCTGGGGCCAGCTTGACCGTCTCGGTCGACCCGCGCCATCGCGATCGAGCCGGCGAGCTTGTCGTTCTGATCAAACTCGGGAAATGGGAAGGGATCGAAACATCGGGTCTTGTTGTAAACGGGGTCGTTACCGACGCCTAAGCGCCCGCCGACGGTGTCAGACCAAGTGCTATGGATTATCGAAGAGAGAACTCCGAGGATCGCAGCGTCATCGCATGCGATGCAAAGGATCTTGTGATCCGCCAGAACGCAGCCGTCTATGAATTGAAAGACGCGATGCTTCGAGGTCTCGGTGGTTCCGATATACCGACTTAGGCCAGTCATCGATCGCCGAAGGACAGGGCGCTCCCATCCGAAGCGCCACCACAGCTCTCGAAGCGCCGTTCGGTTGTTGTGATCCCGCTCGGGCTTCACGTAGTCGATGACGTGCTGGAACGCAGCGGGATTGGCTGCGCGTGCCTCGACCTGGGTAAGCCCGAAAAAATCGATGAGATAGCGCTCTCGAGGCCGTTGCAACAGATCCCTGCCGCCGATGTACGGCTTGATGATTCCGGGGCCATGGACCCGCAAGCGTTCGGCATCCTCCGGCGTCAGGATGAAGCCGGACCCGTGCAGGGCAACGCCCATGCCTGCGATGCGCTCATTGGCCATTAGCGGTCTGGCTGACCCCACATCCGCTCCAACCCGCAGATCGGCATGGATCAAACCTTGACTGGTCTCAAGGATGACCTCCCGATCGTCGGTTTCGGTTTCCCGCTCCTCGATGACGCGTGCCAACTGCCCAATTCCGCGCCCCGGCATACCGACCGTCATCGCAATGCGCACCGCGGCGCCGTCGGAGGCGTCCACCCACGGGTGATCCGGTATAGCAAAGGTTAGGGAGATAGGGCGCTTGGGATCGGTGAGGGGCCCCTCCATCACGCGGCGATTGAACGTCTGGCTAATGGAATTGGTCGTGATCAGACCGAACCGCTTCACCTTTCCGGCTGTAGTGTTCAGCGCCGCGATGTGCCACCAGTACATGACGAAATCGGCCGACTCGGGCACGTCCGACCACGTGGCGCGCAGCGCTTCGACATAACCATCGCCCAACACGGACTTCATGCGCTTTGTACCGATGAACGGGGGGTTTCCCACCAGGAAATCTGCCTCGGGCCACGCAGCCTTGCGGGGATTCACGTAGCGCTCAAGCGGCACGCGAGATGTCTCGTCGGGTACGGGCTCGCCAGTCACTGCAGAGCGCTTCATGGTCTTGCCGTCCCAACGGGTGACGGGCACACCGTGCTCCCCGGTCACCAACTCCACCGCGTCATAGGCGAGCACGGCGTCGCGGTTCTCGATGTTGCGGAAGTCGCGGATGACCGGCTGCGGCGGGTTCACGTCGCCGCGGGTGCGGAAGTGCCACTGGAGATAGCCGATCCATAGCACCACCTCGGCAATGGCCGCCGCGCGCGGATTCAGTTCGACCCCGAGGAGCTGGTGTGGGTCAACGGTTTCTCCGCCCATAGCGTCGGCGCGCTCACCACTCAAGGCCAGGCCGGTCTGGCGGTAGCCCAGCTCGTCGAGCGCATTGAGCACTTCGCCTTCCAGCCGCTTGAGGTGTTCTAGCGTCACATAGAGGAAGTTGCCACTGCCGCACGCAGGGTCGAGCACTCGTACGGTGCATAGCCGATGGTGGAACTGGCGGAGAACGTGCACGGCATCGTCCGACTTGCCTTCGGTGGCCAGGGTGAGTGCCGCGGCGTGGGCGTCGCCCCATTCGTCGCGCAGCGGTTCAATGACCGCGGGCAGCACCAGGCGCTCCACGTGGGCGCGGGGTGTGTAGTGCGCACCGAGCTTGTGCCGCTCGCTGGGGTCCAGTGCACGCTCCAGCAGGGTGCCGAAGATGGCCGGCTCCACGTGTTCCCACTTGGCCTTGGCCGCCTCGATCAGGAGCGCGATCTGCTCCCGGGTGAGGGGCAGCGTGTCGGGCTGCTTGAACAGCTTGCCGTTGAATCGCAGCACGTCGGTGGCGATGGCAGCGGAGAAGCCACCGCCATCCATGTCCTGCCACAGTCTGGAGAGCATGCGCATCGCCGTCTCGGGCTGTTCGGCGTGGGTCTGCAGAAGGATCCGGAAGCTGTCCTCGGGCAGGAGCCTGACGTCCTCGGCGAACATGGTGAACAGACAGCGCATGAGGAACTGCGCCACGCTCTCCGCCGGGTGGCCAGCGGCTTCCAGGCTCCGGGCCAACGCGGCCAGACGGCCGGCTATCTCGCGGGTGACTCGCGCTGATTCGCGGCTGGGGTCAAGCGAGAGGGGATCGGTCCAGACCTTGCGCAGCCGCTCCCGGACGGTGTCTCGGGCCAAGTCCTCGAGGGCGATGCGGTGGCTGCGAGGATCGGGAAAGGGCGTGTAAGTGCCGCCCGAGCGCGAGAACTCGGCGTAGAGCTCGATCCGGTTGCCCACGTCAACGACAATCAGGAACGGCGGCCGCCCCTCGGCGGCGGGCAATGCCCGGGCGTACTGTTCAGCCTGGCTGCGCGCGCGCAGCATCGCGTCGTCGAAGCCCTTGGTGTGTGTCGGCGCTTTAAGCTTCTTGGCCTCCAGGACGAAGCAGCTGCGCCTATAGAGATCGATGCGTCCGGCCGAGCTGCTGCCATCGCCATGGGCGAACGTGACTGGCCGCTCGAACATGTACTGCTGGTCGGGGTCTGGGTGCGGAGGCTCCACCCCAAGGAGATGGCACAGGTCCATCGCGAAGCTCTGTGCGGTGGACAGCTCGGAAGCCGTGACACCGCGCCACTTTGCGATGAACGCCTCGCTGGCGTCTTGTTGGATCGGCGGCATCGCTACGTCCCTGTGGTCACATCGGACAAGCCTAAAGGATGGCAGGCCAAGTGGCGGCCCCCCGCGCACGATCAAGGTGCGTGGGACGAGCAACTGATGGGTCGCTCAATGTTGGGCGAGTGCTCGCTGTCCACGTGGGCTGGCTGAACGAGTCGACTATCTCAGCTGCCAGCCCTTGTCCGCACTGCCCGGATCAGCCTTGCCTCCCGGCGGATCTTGGCCGAGTGGTCGAAAGCACCTACTTCGGCTTGCAGCTTCCACGCAGCTCCGCCACAGCGTTGACCCCTGCCTGGGACCTACGCGTATAGAGGTTCACCATCTCCGCGCTGCGCCAGCCTCCCGCGTGCTGGATCTGCGCCGTGGTCTTGCCGGCATTGATGAGGTCGTTGGCTGTGCCGATTCGTGTCGAATGCCCGGACACGGTCGGCGCATGTTCGAGCCCCGCGGCGCGCGCGCGGCGCCGGAAGATACGCGCCACCTGCTCCGCGCCCAGCGGCTGGATTTCATCAGCGGACCGTGTGGCCTCGCGTAAGTCCACATCGTTCTGCCCCGCGAGCTCCAGAGTGTTTTCGTCCTCGGGCGGGGGCGACTTCGGTCGCCCGCCGATCGGCAGAAACACGAACCCGGACGTGATACCGGCCACGTCGAGCCAGCGCCGCACGCCGTCCATGGTGGGTCCGTCGACGAACCGATAATCCCCACGGCCGTCCTGGTTGCTCTTGGAGAAGGGCACCAGGAGCGTCCAGACGCCCTTGGTCCGGTTGTGCTCGAAGTGCTCGACGCGCACGGCCACCAGCTCGGACTCGCGCACCAGCGTATCTGACGCCAGCGCCAGCATCGCCGCGTCGCGCAGATCGCGCGGTGACTCGCCCAAGGTGGCGAGGATGGTCTGGACGTCGGTGTACTCCAGGGCGCCGGCCTGCTTGGTGATGAGGCCGCCGCGTGCCTTGAGGTGCTTCAGCAGCATCTTCCAGGTCTCTGGCCAATCGGCATGCGCGGCAGGAGAGGGCAGACCAGCGGCCTTGTGCACGAGGTTGATCGTATACACGTAGCGCTGCACGGTGGAGCGCTTGCGCCCCAGCACGATGGCGCTACGGACGAACTCCTCCAGTTGAAGGACCGACGCGGGCAGGGGAGATCGGCGTAGCCCCTGGCACCAGCTGACGTACTGTCCCCAGTCGGCGCGCACAGCGCGCACCGTCGCCTTGGGGTGGCCGCCCACGAAACGGGCTTCCCAGCGCACCAGTCGTGCACGGACCTCCTTGGCGCTGGTGGGCGCAGCCGCGGCCCGCACCGCGACCTCAGCCACGCCGGGAGCGCCGATCAACCCGTCGATGCTGTCGACGACCAGGAGATCGTTGCTCATAGCGCTCCGGCGTCGGCTGGCCCCGGACCGTAGGCCGCGCCGATCGGATCGGCCAGCCACGCGTAACCGGCACTGGCCAAGGCGTCCGTGATGAACGCTTCACCGGCCGGCGTGTCCAGCGCAATGGTCTCCTGAAGCACCCAAGCAGCCCGATCGAGCGGGGGGTCATAGAGCAGGTACACGGTGGAGGATGGAAACTGCAGCGACGGCCAGGACCAGCCGGCATGAAGTTGTCCCGCCGCCGCCAGCTGCGCCGCCACCGCACCGGCGGCCGCGTGCGTCTCGCTGTGCTCTGGCGTGGACATCAGGTGGAGCCAGCGCTTGGTGCGCTCGGGGTCCACCACGATGAGCTTGCGGGCGGGCAAGCCCAGCGGCAACAGATCGATGGACTTCACCAGGTGCACGACCGACAGACTGTAGCCCTCCAGCCGACTCCGGCTGAGGTAGAGCTGCCGGCCCGGGTAGACGGTGGCATTCCGGAACAGCGCCTCGAACAAGGCCCCCGCCGGCGTATCGGCGGCGTAGAACATGCCTATGCGCTGGCGGCCAAGAGACACGGCCGGCGTCAGCGCCAGGCGCGCCTGCGAGAAGGGGTTGGGTGCCAAGGGATCGACCGCAGCGCCGCCGATTTGCTGCGGGTGCACCCGGTAATAGAGTCCGGGCTGCATCGGATCGAAGACGATGGCGTCGAGCAGATCGATTTCACCAGGCGGCATTGGGGTCGCCCTCCGCATCCTTGCGCGCCGCGGCGATCACCGCGTCGGGATCGTCAGGAAAGACCTCGGCGGGCACCCGCGCCGCTCCCTCTGCGCCGGCCAGCGCCAGCGTGGCCCCGTGCAACCAGAACGCCTTGCGCCAACCACCGGGATCGTTCGCGGCGGTGAAGTCGGGGTTGCTGGCCAGCGCCGCGAGCAGCTCTCTGACTTTCGGGAGCAGGAGACCCTCGGCGGTGAACTGGAAGGCCGGATGACGGTAGGCGCGCTCGCTCGCGGACCAGACCCCCAGCAACTCACCCGCGTCACGCTTGTCTTTGGCCCATTGCGCCTTGTTCGCAGACTGGCTGCCGTTCGCGCGTCCGACTTCGACTGAGGTCGGCCAGCCTTGCGCAAGCAGTGTTTGGCGCAGGGCGTCGGCCGCCTGCGCCGGGGAAGCTGTCGGGGGTGTCACGACCACTTGGCCGGCGTGGGCCTCCGTGCGCACCTCGGCCGGCCCGAGGGACAGGACGAGCGTCCGGTGGAACTCCTCCCAGAGGGTTCGAATCGGCAGGTGAGGATCTGAATTCTCCACGGCGAAGATCACGCCAGGCACCGCGTCGCGACGGGGGGAGCGCGCTCGAATGCCCCATTCGATCACGCGACTGGCCACGTCTCCGGCGTCGATCTCACGGATCTGGGATTCGTTCTCCAGCTGGTAGTAACGCACTCCTGGCCAGGCATGGGTTGGGCGTGGCGTCAGCGCGCGTTCGATCCGAGCGGCGAAGTTGGTCGAAGACAGCTTCAACGCCACATGGTCGAGCGTCCGAATAGCCGAGCTGGAGAGATGGGTGCTGCGGTCACCGGTTGCGAAGTACACCCGCAGTCGCGGCGCGCGGGATCCCCGCGGCGTCTCGCGCGTTTCGCGCTTGAATGCGTTCAGCGTCAGGGCGCGGTAGCTCACCTCGCCGTCGGCCGCGGGCACATCCATCACAGCGATGCTGGTGGCGCTCATGGGTGGTTCCTCTGAGATCGTCGGCGCGTGCACCGACTGGCGGGCAGCATGGCGCGCCTTATCCTTCTTATCAAGTGCCGTAATCCAATAACTGAAATTATCAGACATCTTTGCCGGCCCGAGATTCGCGGAGGTATATGAGTATATGTAGTCCTGCGCGTCGCCTTGAATTGGCGAGGAAAAGCGCGGATACTCTGGCCAACGCGTGCCGCCGGCGCGCACTTTCGTTGCGCAGGAGCGCCGCCCCATGGCCCGATCCACACCCCCCGCCGCACCCGCCGCGCCGCCGACCTGGGCCGACGCCGTCCGCACCGTGCTCGACGGCCGCGACGCGACGTGCGAGCAGCCGATCGCCGGCGATGCCGACCAGCTGCAAGCCGCGCTGGAAGCCTTGATCGCGACCGGCCGCTGCCGCGCGTCGGATGGCCACGGCCATTCGCTCGCGGTTCGCCACCTGCGCGCGGCCAATCAGCAGCCCATGGCTCCCGGACCTTTGCCGCGCACCTACGCCAAGCGGACCGCGCCCGACGACCCGGCGAAGGATCCCCAGTGGCGCGCCTTCGCCCTCGAGGGCGATGCCGGCGCATTCGTGATCAACATCGCCGCGCTGACCTATCTGCCGGCCCGCCGCGGCGCGCCGGCCGAACGGGTGGTCTTCCACATTCGCCTGGGCGAGGTGCGGCCCGGGGCGTTCCTCAACGAACCCGCCCTCGCGACGCCGTCGCTGTTCTTTGGGCGGGGTGGCCACCTCTTGTTGGCCGATGCGGAGCTGGACATCGGCTGGCTGCTGTACCCCAAGGTCGACCCCGACGACCTCGACGCCCTGGGGGAAGCCGTCCGCGGCCGGCCGCGCGAGGGGTATGTCGATCCGGCCGTGCGGCAGGCCAAGGAGGACGCGATCGCCGCGGTGCGGGCGGCCTACCAGGACCACCGCGGCCCCCAGCCTCGCGCCGTGACGCAGGAGGACATCGACGTCATCGTGCGCACCGCCCTGGCGCACGGCCTGCTGGTGAATCTGGAACTGGTGCACGCGGCCACCGACAACCGCGGCTCGCCGAACTCGGTGTATCCGAAGCTGGCCGACGCCATGCACCGGCTCGCCCCCCGCCGCCCGGCCGACGACGAGGCCGATCCGGTGCTCCGCGAGGTGTGGAGCACGCTGAAGTCGGCCGCCAAGTCGCTCGCTGAGGAGAGCCTCGCCCCGGAACGGGCCGCCTTGGCCACCGAGCGCGAGGCGCTGGCCGAGGCGCAGGCCGCGCTCGCCGCCGAACGCGAGCGTGACAGCCGCGCGGCCGCCGAGCGCCAGCAACTGCTCGAGCGCCTCGATACCGAACTGGCGGCGGCCCGCACGCGGATCGAGTCCCTCACCGACGTGGAGCGCGGCCAGGCCCAGGAACTGGTCAGCCTGCGTGCCGAGCGGGACGGCCTGCAGATCCGGCTGGCCGACGCGCGGCAGCGCAGCGACGCCTCGGAAGCCGAGCTCGCCGAGGCGAGCCAGGCGCGCGATCGCGCGCAGACGGAGCTCGAGCGGCAACAGCGCGCGAGCGCGGCCGCCGCGGAGCAGGCCGCAGCCCAGCTGGAGCAACGGACGGCCGAGTTGGCCAGCGCCCGCCAAACGGCCGAGGCGTTGCAGAGCCAACTGCGGACGGCCGAGCAAGCGCACGGCGACCTGCGCGCCGCGTTGGCCACCGCCGAGCGGGCCGTGGCTGACGCCAACGCCCGGAGCGTCCAGCTCACCGAACGCCTCGCCGCGGCAGAAGCGTCCGCGGCCGAGCGGCGCCGCGAGCATCAGCAGGCCGTGACGCAACTGCGCACCCAGCTGGAAGCGAGCGAGGCGCGCGCCTCCACCCTTCAGGCCGAGCTGCTCACCGCCACCGCCAACCACCAGGCCGTCATGCGCGAACGCGATCGGCTCGACCAGCTCCTTGCGCGCCTGGCCCCATCCGACGTCCGCAAGCCCCGCTGACCGGCAACTCGCCCACTCATTGGCCCACACCCCATGCCCCACTCCACCAACCCCTCATACCCGCGCCGACAGGCGACCATCACGGAGGTCGTGCGCCTGCCTAACGGCAACACAGTCACCGCTTCGTTCCACGGCACCTGCGAACGTGCGAGGGACGCGACCGGGCGGTTTCGCTCCGGCGCTCACGTGCTCACCCGGGATGCCGGCTGGCCGTTGCCGCCGGTATTCGTGTCTCCACCGGTGGACTGGTCGCTGTTCCACGCGACGGTCGCGCGCACCATGGCCGAGGCCCTCGATAACTACCGGCACCGCTCAAACAACAACGAGCTGGCAGCAGCCGAGGCCACTTTGCGGGAGGTCTTTCGCCACGTGGCTGGCAGCGCGAGTGACAAGGCGATCGCCCACCAGCGCGACCGCGTCATCGCCCTAAGGGATCGGCTGGAACGTGTGTGGCAGGACCAGCTAACGGACTTGGACGCGAGGTTGTGGCCGAACCACAGGACGGTCGGCTGGCGGCGCCCAGATGATTGGCAGGGACATATCGAAGACGCGGGCCTGCTACGCACGCTGCAGGCCATCACCGCCGCGCTGCTGGCCGAAGTCGTCCTGTCCACCGATGAGAAGGCGACGCTGTGCCGCGAAGCTGCCGAGACACACGCGATCCACTGCAAGACGATCTTGGAGCGCCTCTGCACGCCGTTGCAGCTCGCGCACCAGCAGATTCGCACGGAGGCCGAAGATAGCTTGAGTCAGCTCGGCCAGAATGGATACTGGCATCTGGAGCAGCAACGCCTCTCTGAGGAGAGGCACCGGACGCTTGATGCCGCGGCTCGCCAAGTTATGGATGTCGTCTGCGTCCACGCGCCACTGTTCAATCCGATGCTGCTGGTGCGGAAAGGGCAGGCCCCCACTCCCGCATGGGCGACCGTATTGCCTCTGGAGCACTTCCCAGGCGCGTCCGACGCACTCGTAGAGGTCAGTCCTTTGAAGCGACTGGGGTGAGACTGCCGCGCGCTTGCGCCTCACAACGTCAGTGGCGCGGCGGCTGCCGTGCCTACTCCTGCTCGACTTCTGACTCATCGTCCGCCCATTTGCCGCCAGCCCGTGGACCTCGATGGTGCGCACGGACCGCATTCAGGGTCTTGTGGTCTACTTCCGCGCCGCCTTCCTGCCAGCCGCCGCCTTCTTGCTCGCTGGCTTCCGGCCTTGGCCCGCACCCCTCGTGCCAGACAAGGGGGAGACAGGCTTATCGGCGATCGCAAACGACTCCAGCTTCGCGCCATCCGCCAGTGCGTCGGCCAGCCAACGGGGCCGCTTGCCCATGCCTGACCAGGTCTGCTCTTTGTTCCGCGGGTTCCGATACTTCGGCACGCCGGAGCCGGCCCTCTTACCCGGCTTCCCGCCGGCCTTGCCTCGACGAGGGAACACGTCGTCGATGCTCAAACCAGCACCGGTAAGGATGGCCTCGATCTTTCCCTTTGCTTTTGCAATCTCGTTCGCACGCGCGGTCGCCATTTGGGCGTTGGCTTGGGATATCAGCTTCGCCAATTCAGCGGGTGAGAGTCCGGCAAGATCGATAGCCATCAATTATTCCTTTTGGTCTGGATCGTGAAATGGCCGTGCGCATCAGCGCCGCCGCTATTAACGTAGCCGATTCGCTGGAACGTTGCCTGAGAACCTTATGTCCGATATCGACGAAGACGGCATCCCACGCTCGCACTCGGAGATTGAGCCTCACGAGCTGGTGGCGGCTCTGCGCGGGCTGGCCTTGCTGAGCGATGACCTGGCCATGTCCAGCCAGGCATTCAATCTTGCTGCCGTAGACAAGTTCCTTATGGAGCTGGAGAGCCGATTCCTCCGCAGCCGATTCGATGAGGACACTCCGCGTGACCCGTTTGAGGCGATCTTTCTGGGGGCGCAAACGGAGATGTGGATCTTCGCCGCCTATGAACTCCTTCGGTCATGGCGAGAGCGGGCCAAAATGGCGATCAAGCTGGTCGACAGCGGCGGCCTTGAGCACAAGATCAACCATCTGGAATCGAAGCCACCGTGGGACCACGGCAGCTTGATGGTGAGCCGGCAGCTGAAACGAGTGCGCGCGGAGCCCGACATGGCGCAACGCATCCGAGACGATCTCTTGCGCACGCACGTCTCCTTTCATTTGCTGGAGTGGGTGCGGGTGCAATTGGCGAAATATCAGGAGCCCGGAAACGCGAAGTCCTTTGTCCGCTCCCACGCCATGATGGATCGGTGGACGGGATCGCTGAACTACGAGCTGACACAGGGTCCGGCGATTATCGCGACTCTCAGCAGAAGGGATCTAGCTGATGCGCTCAGAGAACTAACTGACCCGACAGTGCCGTCTCCGGAAACCATCGCGTCATTCGATGACATGCGGAAAGGTCGCCGCTGGTCGCCACCCGAGGCAGATGAAAGTTCTGGTTGAGGTGCAGGACGCAATGCTGGAATCTGCCGGGGCCAGGCTGACGCAATTCTGCGGTCGCCCGTGCGAGCGCTTCAGGAGCAAGCGATGAATCACCCCCATGGCTGGGATATTGCGTATCGAGCGGGGACCGACGACGTGCTCGATGGGTCCGCGCTCGATCCCGTCGCCTGGCGCGCATTGCAGGTTACCTACCGCGTGGGTGAACTGGAGATGCCGTGCTGTCGCGCCCCGGCAGTGCCAAAGACCAGCCCCAACGGATTCCCCTTCTTCGCTCACCTGGCCGGCGCGTGCCAAACCTCGCCGGAGAGCCAGTGGCATCTGGCAGGCAAACAGGCGGTGCGCGACGCCGCCCGGGCGCTCGGGTACCAAGTCGCCCTTGAGCGGGCCAGCGCACCCGGTGCACCGCGTTGGCGGGCGGACCTGTGGGTGGAGTCAGGCGGCGGGCCTTTCGTCGTCGAGCTGCAGCGCAGCTACCAGCACCTCAGGGACTATGTAGAGAGGCAGAGGCGGTACGCGGACGCCGGCCTACCCTGTTTGTGGCTACTGATGAAGCCGCGGTATTTGACCCTCAGCAAGGCCATGGCCAAACACCGGATGCGCGAGGAGTTTGCCGGGCAGAAGCGCTGGCCGGAGGATCAGGCGGTGTGGATTGCCGGGCTTCCCGTTGCCTGCCTTGAGCTCCAGGGCACGCCGATGGTTGTCGGCCCGCAGTTGCGGACCTCTCTCCCAGACGTGCTGTCTGCATTCGCATGCGGCGATTTTCGATGGTCGAACGGTCGATGGTGCGTGGGCAGCGGGACTTAGTCGGCGGCAGTCGCTCCACTGCTCCAGTCGTGGCTCGACGTCCTAGCCGGCGCGCTACGCCACGGTGTCACCCAACGCAGCGGCGGCGAACGCGGCCGTCCACACCCTCGCCGCGATCAGGTGGGTGACGCCGTCCGCGTGCTCGATGCGCCCGTCGACCACAACTGGCCCAGCCGAACGGAGTGCTTGCCGGCATTGCTCGGCGACGTCGCGCCACACCACGACGTTGAGCCAGCCCGTCTCGTCCTCGAGCGTCAGGAACGTGACGCCGCCGGCTGCTGGCGGGCTCTGGCGCATGCCGATGAGGCCCGCTACCCGGATCCGCTTGCGGTGGCCTGCACGCGCGGCCTCAGCGAGCGTCGCATACGAGCTGCCGAGCAGCGATGACCGAAGCAGCGCCATCGGATGGCTCCCGGTCGAGAGGCCCATCGACGCGTAGTCAGCGGCCATCTCTTCACCTGCGGTCGGCGCGCGCAGCGCCACGGTTGCCTCAGCGGTTCCGCCGAACAGCGGGAGCGTCGCTTCGACGCCGCTTGCCACCCAGCGGGCAACGTGGCGATGCCCTGCAAGGCTCTGGAGCGCTCCGGCATCGGCCAACAGTGGCAGGTCTCGCTGGTCCAGTGCCGCCCGGCGCGCGACGTCGGACAAATCCTTGAAGGGCGCCTCACGGCGCGCCTGCAGCAGCCGTGCGGCGCTCTCTGCTCGTAGCCCGGAGATCTCGCGCAAACCCAGGCGTATCGGTGCCCGCGCGCCTTCCCCCTCTAGGTGTGACTCCCAGCCACTCACCCGGACGTCTGGTGGACGGATCTCGATCCCGTGACGACGCGCGTCCTGTGCGAGCTGGTCGGTGGTGTAGAACCCCATGGGCTGCGAGTTGAGGAGCGCGGCGAGGAAGGCGCTTGGGTAGTGGGCCTTCAGGTAGGCCGATGCGTACGCGAGCAGCGCGAAGCTGGCCGCGTGCGATTCAGGGAATCCGTAGGCACCAAAGCCACGAATCATCTCGAAGACCTGATCTGCGAAGGCTGGGGCGTAGCCTCGGCCGGTCATGCCCGACAGAAGTCGCGCCCTGAAATGTTCAAGGGTGCCGTGGCGCTCCCACGCACCCATCGATCGCCGCAGCTGGTCGGCTTCGCCGGCAGTAAAGCCCGCGGCGACCACGGCCAGCTGCATCACTTGCTCCTGGAAGATCGGCACGCCCAGTGTTCGCTCGAGCACGCCGCGAACCTCGTCCGATGGGTAGCTGGCCACCTCCCGGCCTTGCCGGCGGCGCAGGTACGGGTGAACCATGCCGCCCTGGATCGGGCCGGGCCGAATGATCGCGGTCTGGACAACTAGGTCGTAGAAGCACGTCGGCCGCAGTCGCGGCAGCATCGCCATCTGTGCCCGGCTTTCCACCTGGAACACCCCAACGGTGTCGGCGCGGCGGAGCATGGCGTAGGTCGCGGGGTCTTCGGCTGGGATGGTGGCGATCGACAGGGTGGTGCCGTGGTGACGCTCGACGTGTTCGAAGGCGCGACGAAGGACCGACAGCATGCCGAGCGCCAGGATGTCCACCTTGAGCAACCCCATCGTCTCCAGGTCGCTCTTGTCCCATTGGATCACCGTGCGTCCGGGCATCGTGGCCGGCTCGACCGGGACCAGCTCTGTGAGCGGCGCAGCGCTTATGACGAAGCCGCCCACGTGCTGGGAAAGGTGGCGAGGCGTGCCGACCAGCTGGGCAGCGAGGGTCAGCCAGCGCTGCATGCTGGGCGTGTCGGTGTCGATACCGGACTCAGCCAGGCGAGCGGTCACGTCCTCCATGCCACCCCAGTGGCCGAGCAGCTGGGCCACGCGGTCGACCAGGACAGGATCGAGATCGAGGGCACGGCCCACATCGCGCACGGCACTGCGCGGTCGGTAGGTGGTGATGGCAGCTGCCAGGGCAGCGCGGTCGCGACCGTATCGCCCGTAGATGTACTGGATGACCTCCTCGCGCCGCTCGTGCTCGAAGTCGACGTCGATGTCCGGCGGCTCGGCGCGCTCTCGGGAGAGGAAGCGCTCGAACAGCAAGTGCCCGCGCTCGGGGTCGACCTCGGTGATGCCCAGGGCGTAGCAGACCACCGAGTTGGCGGCCGAGCCGCGTCCTTGGCAGAGAATGCCGCGGGAGCGCGCGTACCGGACGATGTCGTGGACGGTGAGGAAGAATGCCTCGTAGCCCAGCTCCGTGATCAGGGCCAGCTCGCGCTCGATCTGCGCACCGAGGGCAGGTGGCGTGCCGGCCGGCCAGCGCGTCGCCGCGCCCTCTTCAACCAGGTGGCGCAGCCACGTGGCGGGCGCCTGCGCCAGCGGAACCACATCGACTGGATGGCGGTAGCCGAGTGTGCCCAGATCCAGATGGCAGTGCGCCGCGATGCGCAGGGTCTCAGCGAGCAGCTCGGGGGCGTATAGCTCCTGCAGCTCGGCCGGCGTGCGCAGGTGTCGCTCGCCGTTGGGGAATAGTTCGCCGGCGGCAGCGGCCACGGGCATGCCCAGCCGGATCGCCGTCACGGTGTCCTGCAGAGCGCGCTGGCCGCGTGTGGCCATGTGCACGTCGCCGGCGGCGACCAACGGCAGGCCGGCGGCGGCGCCCACGGCCGCGCAGGCGATGATGGCCTCGGCGTCCCGGTCACCGCGGTGCAGCTCCACGCCGATCCACGCGCGCTGAGGCAGGACCGTGGCCAGCCGCTTCGCCCTGCCCTCGGCATCCGCCGGAACGGTCCCGTGCCTGTCGATCGTGCACAGGATCGCTAGCAGCCCTTGGTGGTCCCCCTCCAGATCCTTCCAGCGCGCCTGGTACGCCCCCTTTGCCGCGCGCGCCCGTGCCACGGTGATCAGCCGAGACAGGGTTGCGTAACCCGCACGGTCCTCGGCGAGGAGCACCAAACGGGCGCCGTCCTCCAGTACCAGCTCCGTACCGACGATCAGCGGCACGCCGGTCGCCCGGGAGGCCTCAAGCCCCCGGACGATCCCGGCCAGGCTGCACTCGTCGGTGATTGCCAATGCCGCATAGCCGAGCGCCGCGGCGCGCTCGAACAGCGCGCGTGCGCTAGCCACACCGCGCAGGAACGACAGGTTCGAGAGGCAGTGGAGTTCGGCGTACATCACGACGCCCGCCGCCCGCGAACGGTCCAGACGCGTGCTAGGATTTGATCTGGCGCCGGCCAGCGCCCGCTGCTCACCGTTGGCAGACCCTTACGGGATGGCTTCCACCCTCTAATTCCTGATTCCCCTCTGCAGGCGAATCTTGGCAGTGAGCACCGGGCGTTCGCCTCCAGCGAGGAGTCAGCGTCATGCGTTTTATCCCCACCACGACCGCGAAGGTCGAAGCCCTCAAGAAGCAAGCTAAGCGCCTGCAGCGCAACGGCGGCGGCAAGCATGCGGATCTGTTGAACCGCGTTGCGCGCACCGCGGGATATGAGCATTGGCATCACGTCACGCTCTGCATGCGCGAGACCGAAGGCGTCGCGAACGAGCGATCGCTCCAGTCCACCATCGAGCACGTCCTCTCCCTGGAGGCACGCGGCGAGGCGGCTATCGTCGGCACCGGACCGGAAACGTCCGCCACCCAGCCCTTCCTGGTTTTCTCGACCGGTCAGGGAGACGCCTGGCTGCTGGATCCCATCGGGCGCCAGGCGTGCTGTCTCATGTGGCAGGGCCAGCGGCAGTCGCCCTTGATCCGCGACCTTCCCGACCAGCTGCAGATCCTCTGGGAGGGAACCTACGAGCTGCGCGGCGCCTTCTTCGAGGTCGATCTTGATCATCCTCTCATCGGCCGCCGCGCGATTGCCGGCTACCCGGTCGATGCACTGCGGGAGTTTCTGTTGCCGGTGCAGCCAACCGAGGAGACCATCGCCCAGGTGTTCGGTCAGGAGGATGCTGTGCCCCTCACGCCGGACGTCATCCGGCGCCTGGTAGGCGAAGGCTGGCAGCCCCAGCAGCTCGCCACGGCAGCGCGCCAGGGCGCGCAGTACTCGCCAGTGCGGAACACGGTGCTCTTCCCGCCAATGCGTGAGCCGGAGTGACGCCGCGCCCACAGGGCTACCCGAACCAACCGTGCACGAACCAGTTGCTCGTGCGCAGGTCTTGGTAAACCCACCAGGTGGCGCCGGCGTCGCCGCGCGCCACCCAGTAGTCGCGTCGGCTGTCGGCGCCGTCCCACCAGCCCGATTCCATGCGCTCTGGCCCGGCGATCAGCCGCGCCGGATCGCACCGCCACGGCTGCGGCGACGGTAGCAGCCAGGCAGGCCGGCGCCGCGGCGAGACGACAGCAGCGCCATCGTCGCCGATCAGGACACGGCGCTGTGTCCGCTCCGGTCGTGGATCAGCGACCGGAGCAAGGCCGTAGACCGCGTCATGGCCGAGGCGCGCGCGCAGGCGATCGAGTAGCGCGACCAGTTGCTCGTCGCCATCTTGCGCGAAGAGCATCGCTGGACCTGGCGCTTCTCGGGTCGCCTCCAGACGCAGTTGCAGGCCGACCACCGGCCCAGGCCATGGCGTCCCGGCCGCGCGCTCGACGGTCAGCACCTGAAGCTGGTGGGGATCGGCGGTACCGGCGGCCGCGGCCACGGTGAGCACCGCCTCGCGGCGATCGTCCGTGCGCAGCACGAGCGACCAGGCCGTGGCACGTTCGCCGCGGCATGCCACGTACGCCGCCAGGTCACCCAGCAGGCGGCGCAAGGGGAATTGGAGGGCCTCCACGCTCGCCAGCGGGTCATCCCACTCGGCCTCGCGTACAAACCGGGCCGGTGGCACCCAGCTCTCCCGTGGATCGGGCCGCTCGCCGAGCAGGCGCTCGAGCATGCTCACCGCCGGCACTCCCAGGCGGCGCGCCAAGCCGGCGCGGGGCAGCGCCAGCACCTCGCCCACGTCATGCACGCCGATACGGCGCAGCAGCTGGTGCGCCGCCGCCGGCAATGGGAGAGCGGTGGCAGGCAGGTCTGAAAGAGCCGACCGGAGATCGGGCATGCCGACGACGGTGGTTCCCGGGCGGTGCATGGCCAGGACGGCCGCCGCCGCCGGCGTCGGCGCGATCGCCGCGCGCCAGGTCACGCCGGTGTCGGCAAACGCCGCCCGCGCCGCGCGGCGCACCCCGGCCAGGCCTCCGAGCATGCGCTGGCTGGCGCCGACCTCGCCAAGGAGGGTGTCGCCTTCCGGCACCAGGACGACCTGCGACGTGATCGTGGCCAGCCGGGGCGCAAGGTCTGCCAGCGCCCCGCTCCGCAGCGAGGCATCCGTCACGCGCACGTCGAGGGGCGTGACCAGCGCGCGGGCAGTGGTCACGCGCATGCCGGGTCGAACGCCGGCGGCGGTCGCCAGCGGACAGGCTTGGCGAACCGTGCCGTCGACAGCAACGCGGGCAACGTCGGCCGGCCCGGCCGGCACCTCAAGGGCGAGCGAGGGAAATTGGCAGGCGAGCCAGAGCATTCGATCGCTCCATTCGCACCGGGGCGACTGGTGGGCCGCGCCGCTTCAATACGTCGACCTGCAGCGCGCCGGTGCTCGCGGCGCGCAGGCACAGCCGCAGAGGCACGCCGTTGGCCACCCTCGAAGGCGGGCAAAAGACAAACGCCAGGTCACCGCTGGCCGCGATCGCCAGGCTGAGTCGGCGCGCCACGCGATCATCCAGTGGCGCGCCCCACCACAGCAGCGTCGCGGTGAAACCACCGCTGCGCAGGATCTGTTCGGCGGCCCATCGGCGGTCACGGTCATCTCGTGTGCGGGCGACGGTGATCGCGCTCGGGGTCAAGCCCGCGGCACTCAGGGCGGCCAAGCCCGGCTCGGCCGGTGGATCGAGGAAGGCGACTCGCGCCCCGTGGCCACGCCATGCCAGCGCACCGGTGAGCAACTGAAGCTCGCCGACGCCGGCGTTGGCCAGCTGCAGCTCTACTAGCGCGCCGCGTGGCCAGCCCCCGCCCGGCAGCACAGCATCCAGCTCAGGGTGGCCACTGGGGACGGTGCCGTGAGGCTGCGCGGCAACCTCGCCGGCGCGGCGGACGCCGGCGACGCGGAAGTCGCCTTCCGAAGGCATGTGGAGGACCGCTGACATGGACTCGCGTCACCCGAGCCCGGATCGGCGCCCTCGACGGCGCCCGAACGAGCCGACCACCACGCCGAGGATCTGCAGCGACTCCTTCGGTCGTTGGGGGCCGTACCGGGGATCGCTGTTGGCCGGCAGGAGGTAACGACCGGCCGCGTCGCGCGCGAGCAGCTTGAGCGTCTCTGCCCCATCGATCAGCGCGTACACGATGTCACCGACTTTCGCGTCCTCTCGCGCCTCATAAACGGCGGTGTCGCCGTCCAGCAGTCCCACGTCGACCATGGAATGGCCGCTGATCGGCACGAGGCCGGTCTTGTGCGGGTTGGGGGCCAGCCACGCGTCGATCGACAGGCGCTCGGGCGGGCCGGCGTCGCCGGTATCTGGCGTGCCGGCGGGTACCGGCCGCCCGACCGGGAACCCTGCGAAGTTGTGGCCCGGCTTGAGGCGCCCACCATGGCCTCGGGTCACCACGCCGGCGTCCGCGAGCCGGTCGATGATCCAGGCCAGCGTGCCCTTGCTGGTAATTCCCTTGCTGCGCAGCGTCTCGAGCAGCTCGCCCAGGCTCGGGAAGATCCCGTTCCTGCGGTAGTAGGAGCGCAGCGCCTCCTCCACCATCGGGGCGGACATCGCGAATGGGATGGAGCGGCGCGCGGGGGGCATGGCGGGCGGATATCTTGAACTTGCGTTCAAGCCTACTCCGTCCGCTCAGGACTGCCAAATGGATGCTGTGCTGCCAGTAGAGGTTCGGCCGGGATTCCGGAAATTTTCGCAAAACGGACCCTAAGCCATTGAGGCTACAAGGCAAATTTGATGTCTTTAGCCATGGCACTCTGGTACCGATCCACGTCCAGAGAGTAATGGCCTAGCCGATTGATGTGTTCGCGTCGGTATGGCGACGGCGCGCACCAGCACAATTAACCTACTTGCCAAATTAAACCTATTAGGTTAGTCTTGCCGCATGGAGAAACGCACGCCTCATTGCCAGCTGGCCGTCGTGAAGACCTTGATTGCCGACGGCAAGGTGCGATCTACGTTCTCGGCCCTGACTGGCGGTGCTGCCTTGGGCTTCGACTTTGACGGCATCGTCAGCGTGGTTGCCTCGCTGACCCCGAAGGATTTCTACAAGAGCATGACTACGCATGCGGATCATCGGGTGTGGCAAGACGTGTACCGGCCCAGCACGTCCGCTGGCGAGGTCTACCTGAAACTGACGGTCATCGATGACGTGCTCATCGTGTCCTTCAAGGAGCTTTGACCATGAAATGTCCATCGTGTGCAGGCGCGGAACTGGTGCGAGACACCCGCGACCTGCCCTATACCTACAAGGGCGAATCGACCCTCATTCCGAGCGTCACGGGTGACTTCTGCCCGATCTGCGGGGAAATGATCCTAGATGTTGCCGAGTCGGTACGAACCAGTGCGGTGATGCTGGATTTCAACAAACAGGTGAATGCCTCAATCGTCGATCCCAGTTTCATCGCCAGCGTCCGAAAGAAGCTGGCACTCGACCAACGCGAAGCGGCCGAGATCTTCGGCGGTGGCGTCAATGCGTTCTCGCGGTACGAAACCGGCAAGACCAAGCCCCCGCTGGCGCTAGTGAAGTTGCTCAAGGTGCTTGATCGTCATCCTGACCTGTTGAATGAAGTGAGGGCGGCCTGACCGGCGCGGAATCAGTCGTCGCTTCCGTCCGCGTAATCCAGGCTTTCCGGATACAGCCCCATGAGATCCGACAAGGTGTCGCGAATCTGCTCCAACGCCTCCATCATGCCGTTGACCTGATCGCCCAATGCGCCGGCAAGGTCGAAGAACTCACCGGCCTGGCGTCGTGCGCCGTTGTTGACTACGGCCATCGCGAGCTGATGAAGCTTGAGCAGGTCATCGCGGATCACGGGTGGCGCGCCGTGATCGCGGTCGTTCAACTCGTCCCGAAGGCTGTCAACTGAATCCACCGCAGCAAGAATGCGCGTGGTCTCGAAGTTCTCGTAGAGATTCTGCCATTCGGCTTCGGTCATGGCCCCCATACATCATCCTCGTAAGGAAAAGTGGGTTGGGGACTTTCGTCTAGGCCGCAGAGTGTCGCTGCGATAGTTTCCGACTTAGCCAAACGAGCGAGCCTTACCCTGAAGGCGCCCGCCACGACAGTGTATCGGCCTGTGGATTCGCGGCGCACCGTGATCGGCACCATTAGAGACTTGCGCTTTCTGCCAACACTGCCGCCCTGTGCTGCGATATAGCGCCTGACTTGGGCTGCCGTAGGCTCCGGTGCATCCCGGAGCCGCTTAGGAATGTCGATTTCGTCAAGTGGCAGTAGCAGCAGCATGTTCAGGCTTCATCGGAATGCTGGTCAGTGGTCACCGGAATCCGCAGATTATCTCCATCGGCTCAAGAAACGAAGTGTCAGGAGGTCGCCGATTATCTTCCGGGCGGCTGGTGGACGGTAAACGCTAAAGGCGCGTTCCAGTGGCGCGACGGATTCGGAGGGGGAATCGTTGTTCGCTGGGCCGACCCAGTACCTGCTGTTATCGCCAAACGGTTCGACGACAACGTATTGGCGGTTATGGAAGTCGAAGCGGACGCGAACGTCATCGCTCCCACCGAACGCACTAGCGAGAGCGACGTCGGTTACCCCGTCGACGGCCTGAAGGAGCTTGCAAATCGTCCGCCGCGAGGCGTAGATGTTGTCGATCTCAAAAGCGACGACTTGGCCAGAGTCGTTGCGCAATGGGTAGGTGTGCATTGTTGTGCTCTCGCGGTGAGGTTAGGGAGTGCAGTCGCAGGAAGTAGCCGTGGCGCCGTAGTAGCCGCTGATACTCGCGGCAGCGCCCCATGCGTTGCCGATTGTGTTCGTTCTGCCTGCGGCGGCCCTCAGCGCCTCGTCTGTACCGTATTTGGCGAGGTTCGGCGGGCGGAAAGAGTGGCCGCCGCCAAATGCTCGGCGAAGGCCGGATCGAAATGCGCTCGCCTGAAGGCCTGAAGAGGCTAAGCGCGACCCAGCCTTTGCGAGGCCGGCATAAGCTAGACGGCCCGCACCAAGCGCGAACGACGACCACGAGCCGACGGAGTACGCCGACGAGCATCGGTCTACCATCTCGTCCGTGCCTGCGGCTTTTCGGATCAACCTGGTGATCCCCAGCGATGCACCATCGCCAAGTCCGGCCCAGAAATCTACGGTGTGCTGCGGCGGAGACCAACCACCCGTCGCACGGTAGATCGTCGCCCACAGGGTATCCATATAGTCCAAGCCAAGCGGGTCAATGAGGGCGAGTGGGTCGCTGCCGACGTAGCCATACACGCTCGGCCCCGCGGCCAGCCCCAGCGGATCCGGCCGCCCGTACCGCCCCAGCGTTGCCTCGTAGTAACGCTGCACGTTGTATTTCAGCCCGGTCTCGGCGTCGGCGTAGTGGCCCGGGAACTGGAGCGCGAAATCGAAGGTGCCGCCCGGGCGTTGCTCGCCGAACGGATTGCGCGCGTACGCCCACCGCCACACAGGCGCCGTCGTCTGGTCGGTGACCACGCGCGTCGAGCCCAGCCCATCGGCGTGGATGTAGCGCACCTCCGCCGGTGCCGCGCCAGCCGGTGTGTCCACGACCGCCACTGGCAGATCACCGAGCCGCACGTAGTCGCGGAAGCCGCCGTCTGTGGCCTCGCTGGCGAGCTGGCTGGCTTCGTCGTAGGCAAACTGCGTGGTCGCGCTCCCCGCATCCTTCGCCACACGCTCGCCGAGCACGTTATAGACGTAGGTGCCCGCAGTGACACCATTCCGCTGCGCCAGCCCCAGCCGGCCGCGGTTGTTGTACGCGAACCCGAACGTCTCCCCGCCGACCACGCTGCCCGTGGTGTTCCCGGCCGCGTCGTAGGCGCGCGGATACGCGCCCGTGGTCACCAGGTGGTGGGCTAATTTTGCCCAACCCCCAAAAATGTAAAATCAGCCGAGAGGCACTTCTTGCATCTCCTTCAAGGCCTTGCTCCAGTAGTCTGGATCGGCGTATCTGGCGGCAAGCGCATCAATGTCGACCTTGGTGGTAGTTTCGTTGAATTCGAACGTGCCAAACAAGTTGATATGTTGCCAAGCTACCGGGGAGATTCCTCGTAAGATGGCGATAGCCTCCTGGTCGCCAGCGGCCACCTTCTGTGCATATACCTTAGACAGTAGTGCCGTGTTGTAGAAGATGATCGCATTGGCAATCAGGCGCGAGCACTCGTTCCAGATTTGCTGTTCGGCTTCGGTGTGAACTCGGAACTTGCCGCCGTTGACGTAGGCGACCGCTTTGCGGAACCGGTGATACGCCTCCCCTCGGTTCAGCGCTTTTTGCACGCTTTGCCGCAAATCCACGTCGTCGATGAAGTCGAGGATGTACAGCGTGCGGCAGATGTTGTCGAGTTCCCACAGGGCCTTCTTGGTCTGGTTCTGGCGGGCGTAGCTGCTCAACTTGCGGACGATGGTGGCCTGAGTCACATCCTTCTGCGCCAGTGAGGCCATGATGCGCTGGATGTTGGGCCACTCCTTCACGATGAGTTCGTCGTAGACCTTGCGTGCCGGCTTGATAAACATGTCGGCGTAATGACTGGGATGCTCGAAGGCGACCAGAGTTTGCATCTTCTTGTGCAGATCGCGGTACCGCGGCGCGAAGCCATATCCGAAGGTGCGCAAGATCCAGAAATTGACTTGGTTGGTACCGTGCGTATCGGTCGAATGTCGTTCCGGCTTGATATCGGACGTGTTGTTGTACAGCAGGTCGAAAACGTAGTGACTCTCGTGCTCGTGCGTGCCGATGATACGGGCGTTGATCGGTACGTGGTTGGCCACCAGCGTGTACGCGCTCACGCCTTTCTGCAACCCGAAATACTTCGGCGAGTATCGGGCATTGATGGTATCGATCTGAGTTTCGATGCGCTGCCCGTCACTGCTGGAATGCATCTCGTCGCGGATGTCGTACAGATGGAACGCCGGCAAGGTCGCAATGGCATTCGTGATGGCATCGTTGGCGGCCCGTAGGGTTTCCAGCCGCAGATAGTTGCGTGCGGTGCCCTGTAATGACGAAAAGCTCAGGCCCGAAACTTCCGCCATCTTCCACAAGCCCATGTTGGTACCAAGCGCGACCACGCAAGCCAGGATTTCGCGGGCATCGGGGGCATGCTTGACATAGCGATCGAGCACATGGGTAAAGGCCCCCAGGAAGCCCGTCGCTCCCGCAACGAATCTCAACAGGTCGGCTATGCCGGTGCCGGGTAACTGGCTATAGAACGAGCCGCTGACGGGTTCTTCAGGCGTCGGGTAGATCAGCTTCCACCGTCGTTTCTCGGCACGGCCGGTGACTTTGATGTGTTTGTTGGCGGAGTCGATAATACGCTGGTTCACTTGCGCAAACCGGGTTTCCAGCGCCTCACGGAACGTGCTCAACGTGTCCTCGATGGGGGCCATCAGGAGCGGTACACCAATCTCCTGTAGGACTGTTTCGCGCTGCTCCCAGCGCATGTCGCTAATCAGGTCATCTTCGAAGCGACGAAATTCGTTGCTGTCCTTGACGAACAGGTCTCCGGCTTCCAGCGCGTTCCGTAACAGCCGATAGACGAGGAACTCATAACGATCGACTTCCAACCGCTTGCCCTGATCCTTCGCATCGCCTGCCTCGTCAGTCTCGGCAAAGAGGTGGCGCTGCAGGCTCTTCGGAATCATCGCCGTGGGAAATAGTGACGGTTGGGTCTGTCGCGGCGACTTGCCCGCGCGCAACAGCTCCTGCAGGAACGTGACCGCATCCAGTAGCGGCGCATCCTCCACCCGGCCGGCGAAGTCCAGTTCGCAGAACATGTGCCGAAGGTTGCGCTTGAATCGGTGCGACAGCGTTGTGGTGTAGTAGGACCACTGGAAGGCAGTCTTGTCGAAAGCGACATTGCGCAGGTAGTCGGCCACTGCCGCAAAGCGCTCCGGCTTCAGCAGTTCAAAGGCTTTCTTCTGGACGGTGGCGAACGGGCTGTCGACGGCGATGGACTTGTCGATGAACAGGCGAAGCACCTCGCCCGCCGCCTGCAAGTGTTCGCTGGCGTCCACCAGCGTCTGCTGCATCGCCGCCTCGGCGGCGTGTTTGGACTGCTTTTCATACTGGTCGACCAGATGAATGAACGCCTCGATGAGGTTGTCGTTGATCTGTCGGAAGCGATGGAAAGCGAAACAGAGCAGGTACAGGCGCGTCGTGCCCTTGGGCATGCGCTGCAGTTTGTAGACCGTGTAGAACTTGACCAGCGACGCATAGTACTTGCCGCTCTCGTTGGACAAGCCGGCCGCGACGAGAAAGCTCTGGGCGAACTCGTGCAGCGGCTGGAAGAATTTTCGCCGTTCGACTTCGCGCTTGAGCTCCTTGTAGCTGAAGTCCTTCGGTTCACGCTTGAGCGCACTGATCCGATACATCTGTTCGTCGGCCCGCAGCAAGTCGTCGAGACTTCGCTCGACCGCTGGGGTCATCGCCTGTTCGAGTAGGCGGGTGACGCGATGGCGTTCGTGCGTCACCACCCGTCCCACCATGTCCTGCATCGTCGTGTACTGCAGCGCCACGATCCGTTCGTTGCTCAGGTGCTGCAGTGACTCACGCCGGATGTACAGCGGTTGGGTCGACAGTGTTGCGATTCGCTGGGCTTTTTGCTCCAGCTCCGTCTTGGCGACGTTGTCGCACACGCGGTACCCAAATAGGTCGAGAACGGTTTGCTGGATGGCACCGCGCGTGGGCCTGGATGGCGCCTTGATCGATTCGACGGTCTGGCCCGGAAAATACTGCCCGAGCAGGTAGCACAGGTCATTGGCCACGGCGCCCTGCTCGAAGGTGAAGAACTGTCGCTTGGCCTTGAAGTAGCCCAACTCCAATGCCAAATACAGGCCGACGGCAGGAGTGCGTGCGTCGACAGCGGCCTTTTCCGCTGGGCTTAGGTCGAAGTAAAGGTTCCGGTCGTCGTCGGTAAATTTGGGCAGTCCATACAGGTCTTCAACCTCTTCAGAAGTGAGGATGTTCAGACGGTGAGAATCAGAGGCCGACGTCATTCAAATTGCCCGGAGAGTTTGTTCTTTTGCAGCGACCAGGAGCTTCGTTATCGCTGCTTCGTCAGTGCCAGCATAGAGTCAAGAACGAGGTGGTGACGATACCCGGTGTGAATGTGCCAGGCGATCAGTCAATCGTCGTCGTCCACACGACCCGCTGGCCGGTCGTTTCAGATTCAATTGTCCAGAGCACGCTTAACGAATAATTGAGAAGTCGTTGAGTGGGGACGCGCGGGTTGCTCATTACTGTGCCGACGATGTCATAGCGCGCAGGGATATTCGTGGCCCCATCCGTCCGTCTCACCGTTGTGGTGCCCGCGTACAACGAAGCGGAAGTGCTCCCCCTGTTTCATGCGCGTCTTGTCGGCGTGCTCGATGGGATGGCGCTCGATGCGCGGGTGATCTATGTCGATGACGGAAGTCGCGATGGCACATGGCTCGTACTCAACCGGCTGATGGGCCAAGACCCGCGCATCGGCGCGCTGCGCTTGAGCCGCAACTTCGGCAAGGAAGCCGCACTGACCGCGGGTCTCGACGCCGTGACGGATGAGGCCGATGCCATCGTCATCATTGATGCCGATCTGCAAGATCCGCCCGAACTTATTCCTGAACTGCTGGCGCGCTGGCGCGCTGGCTACGACGTGGTTTACGCCACTCGCGAACACCGTGAAGGCGAGAGCTGGTTCAAGCGAGCGACGGCACATCTCTTCTACCGTTTGATGGCGCGCATGGCGGCGTTCAACGTGCCGCACGATACTGGTGATTTCCGCCTGATGTCGGCGCGTGCGGTGGCCGCGCTGCGCCAGTTGCGTGAGCGCCAACGTTTCATGAAGGGCCTGTTCGGCTGGATCGGCTATCCCCATACGGCGGTGATGTACCAGCGCAGCCCTCGCCAAGCAGGTCGCACCAAATGGAACTACTGGCGGCTGTTCAATCTGGCGGTGGAAGGCATCACGTCGTTTTCCATTCTGCCGCTGCGACTGGCCACGGCCGTGGGTGTTGCGACGTCGGTGTGCGCCTTCAGCTATGGCGCAGGGGTCTTTATCAAGGCGGTGCTGTGGGGTGATCCGGTCAAGGGTTATCCCTCACTGATGGTGGTGGTTCTGGTGCTGGGCGGTCTGCAACTGCTGGCATTGGGCGTGCTCGGCGAATATCTCGGCCGTGTATACGCGGAAGTCAAACAGCGGCCGATCTATCTGATCGAGGCGGCGTGTCAGGTGCTGGCGATGCCCTCGCCACGCGGCACCGACACACCGCCATCGGTGGTCGCCGCATCGCTCCCCATCAAGGATCCTCGATGAGCGTCAAGCACACGGTTCAAAATGACGCTCGCACCGCGGGTGCCTGGTACGCGCGATTCAGCGGGGCCGCCTTGTTGCTGGGGATCGGGTGGCTCGCGGCCTGGTTTTACGGACTGGCAGGCCGCTCGCTTGGCGAACCGGATGAAGGGCGGTATGCAGAAGTCGCCTACGAGATGTTGACCCGCGGCGACTGGATCACGCCCCGCCTGGATGGTTTCAACTTCTTCGATAAGCCGCCCTTGCATTACTGGGCCAGCGCGACCGCCTATGCGCTCTTCGGGGCGCATCCGTGGAGCGCACGCCTGTGGTGCGCGCTCACCGGATTGCTGGCGATCGTGGCGATCGGCTGGGCCGGTGCGCGGCTATTCGGTCGTGAAGCAGGCGGTTACGCGGCCGCCATACTCGGAAGTTCGTTACTGTTCGCTTTCGCCGCGCATATCAACACGCTGGATATGGGGGTCACGGCGTTTCTCGCGGTGGGCATGGCGTGTTTTCTGGTGGCGCAGTTCGATCCGACCGCGCGGCATCTGCGCACACGACTGAACCTGCTGATGTGGGCAGCGCTGGCCCTGGCGGTGCTTTCCAAAGGACTGATCGGCGTGGTGTTTCCCGGCATGATCCTGGGCATCTTCATGCTGTGGCAGCGTGACTGGGGGGTACTGCGGCGCGTGTCCCTCGTGCCCGGTGTACTGGTGCTGCTGGTGCTGTGCGCGCCGTGGTTCATTTTGATATGCCGCCTGCATCCGGATTTCTTCGACTATTTCTTCATCCGGGAGCATTTCACGCGGTTCTTGACCTCGGCCGACGGTCGCTCCAAGGTCTTTGGGTTCTTTCTCCCCGTCGTGATCCTCGGCATGTTTCCCTGGACGTTGCTGTTGCCATGGAACAGGACCGGGTGGCGTGCTATCGGTGCCAGCCAACCCGCACAACGCTTCCTGTTGGTCTGGGTGAGCGTGGTCTTCGTGTTCTTTTCGGCCTCGCATTCCCAGCTACCGTTCTACATTCTGCCGGTGTTTCCTGCCTTGGCGCTGTTGCTGGGACGCGCGGCCACGGTTCTGCCGCTGCAGGCCCTGGCGCGCCGTTTTTGGTTGATCGCCACTCTGGCGACCCTCAGCGCTGCGATAGCCATCGTGGTCATGCTCGCTGCACGCACGGCGATTCCGAAACAGGTATTGGAGGACGTGTTGAGCGGGGTGTCGTTGGCCTTGTTGCTGATGGCGGTCGCCGCGATGGTGGGTACGTGGGCCTTGCATCGTGACCGTCGCCGCACCGCCATTCATGGGCTTGCCTTGGCCACCCTGATCGGATGGCAGCTTTCGCTGGTGGCATCGCAGCCCTTCGTCGACATGCGCTCCGCCGCACCCGTCGCTCGTCTCATCCAGCCCGAGCTCGGGCCGCACACCGAGGTATTCACGGTGAATGCGTATTTACGAGGGTTGCCGTTTTACCTTGGGCGCCCCATCACCGTGGTCGACCAAAATTCCGATGATCTGACGCCCGGCTTGGCGTCGCGGCCGGACGGCTACATCGCCGACCTCGCCACGTTCGAACAGCGCTGGCGCTCCAGCAATGATGCGATCGCCCTGGTCGCGGACAACCTGGTGGGACAACTGCGGAGCGAGGGGCTGCCGTTTCGTGAGCTGGGCCGCGAAGCGACCGGTGTCATTATCAGCCGACACGAAACGGCACCACCCCCACGGGCGATGCCATGAGGGGGACACCGATGATGCGTGATGGCAGTTGCCCGAAGGCGTATGTCGCACCAGGCACGTTCCCGTGAAGAACCGATTGATCTCCTGCGCGGAAGATTCATGAACAAGCACGTTACACGCATCGTGGTCGTCGGCCTGGCACTCGGTTTGACAGCCTGCGCAAGCTATCGGCCACGGCCGATTGAACCGGCCGCCACCGTCACTGCGTTCGAGCACCGCTCGTTGCACGATCCGAGTCTGCAGGCGTTTCTGCAGCGAAACGACTCCGCGTACCACCCGACCACGGGGCCATCCTCGTGGGATCTGCGCTCCCTCACTTGGGTGGCTCTGTACTATCAGCCGGATCTCGATGTGGCACGCGCCAAATGGCGCGCCGCCGAGGCAGCAGTGATCACGGCCGGCGCCCGTCCGAATCCGACGTTGGATTTCACCAATCAATACAACGTCGATGCCCCTGCTGGCGTGTCGCCCTGGACGGTGGGCCCAACAATCAATGTACCGATCGAGACGGCAGGCAAACGCGGCGACCGGATTCGACAGGCGCAGCAACTGGCCGAAGCGGCACGCTTGAATATCGCGGAGACCGCGTGGCAAGTCCGCCGTCGCGTGCGCAGCAGCTTGCTTGGCGTGTATCCCACCGTGCCCTTGCTGCGTCGACAACAGGAGCGACAAGCGGAGCTGGTCAGGTTGATCGAACGGCGGACTGCAACGGGGGAAGCGTCGCAGCCGGAGCTCATCCAGGCGCACATCACGCTCAACCAGCTCAGCTTGAATCTGCAGGAAGCGCAGAAGCGTCTTGCTGAAAACCGGGTGCAGTTGGCGTCGGCGTTGGGTCTGCCGGTGAGTGCGCTCCATGGCGTCACGCTGTCGATGACGACGTTCGAGCATATGCCACCCCTGAGCGCGTTGCCGTCGCATGACGTGCAACGTCAAGCGCTGCGGGATCGCCCCGATGTCCGCGCTGCGCTGGCCGACTACGAAGCCAGTCAGGCCGCGTTGCAAGGCGAAGTGGCCAAGCAATATCCCGACATCACGCTCGGTCCGGGTTTTCTGTGGGATGCCGCACAGGCCAAGTGGTCGTTGGGGCTATCGCTGGTGCTGCCGTTGTTCAACCACAATCAGGGGCCGATCGCCGAAGCCCAGGCGCATCGCCAGCAGGCGGCCGCCAATTTTCTTGCCGTGCAAGCGCAGGCGATCGGCGAAGTCGACCAAGCGCTGGCCGGCTATCGCCAGGTTGTCGGCAAACTTGGTACCGCCGATACCTTGCTGGCGGCCCAACGCAAAGCGGCGCGCTCAGCCGAGGCGCTGTATCAGGCGGGCGAAACGGATCGGTTGAGTCTGATCGGCGCCCAGGTGGAATTGGCCGCGGCCGAACTGGCCCGTCTCGATACCCTCCTGCAGGCCCAGCAATCGCTGGGCGCGCTCGAAGATGCCATGCGGCACCCCTTGGGTGCACTTGCGACCGACATTCACACCCTTGAAAACGCGCCCCGCATGCAGGATTCCCAGCCATGAACAAGAAATCCATTCTCGCGGCCATCCTGGGCGCCATCGTGCTGGCTCTGGCGGTCTGGGGATTCCTGGCTGGCCAGAAGGAGCGCGCCACGGAGGCCCAGCGCGAGGCTCCGGTGAAGGCGCCGTCGCGCGTGTCGCAGGTGCAGGATCAAACGGCGGTCACGCTGGATACGGCGGATCAGAAGCAGAGCGGGATCGTCGTGGTCGCGCAACAGGCCATGGCCCATCGTCCGATGCTGCAAACGTTCGGAACGGTGCTGGATGTAGCGGATCTGATCGCGTTGCGCAACGCCAACGTCGCCGCCCAAACCCAGGTGGACAAGGCCGAGGCGGCGCTGCAGGCTTCCCACGCCGAATACCAGCGACTGCAATCGTTGCATCGCGACGAACGCAATATTTCCGACAAGGTCTTGCAGGCGGCCGCCGCGGTATGGCATGCCGACCAAGCCGCTTGGCGGGCGGCGCAAGCCGCGCTGACCGCCGCGCAGCAGACCGCAAGCCAGCAATGGGGCGACGTCTTGGCCAAGGCGGCGGATGCGAATATGCCGCTGTTCACGCGTCTGGTCACTCGCCAGCAAGTCCTGGTCCAGGTGGTGTTGCCGGCGACCACCGCACTCGCCCAGCCCCCTGCCCAAGCGCGCGTGCAGAGCGTCAATGGTGACTTTCACGCCGCCACCTTGATCTCGCCCGCGCCACGCACCGATCCCCGTCTGCAGGGGGCCAGTTTCTTCTATGCCGTGTCGGCCGAAGGTCTCTTGCCGGGCATGGCGGTCACCGCGTATCTGCCCTCGGGCACGTCGTTACAAGGCACGATGATTCCCGGCTCGGCGGTTGTGTGGTGGCAGGGTCGATCGTGGATTTATAGCCGCAACCAGCCTGACCGTTTCGTGCGCCATGCGTTACCGGTCGACAACCCGGTGGACGGCGGCTGGTTCGTGGCCCAGGGGTTTGCTCGGGGCGAACCGATTGTGGCAACGGGCGCGCAATTGTTGCTCTCGGAAGAGCAGCGGTCACGCATTGCCGTAGGTGAAGACGGAGACAAGCAATGAGGCAGGACGCGCCGGGGCTGCTGGCGGCGATCGTCCGCTTCTCGTTGCGGTTTCGTGGTGTGGTGCTGGTGCTGGCGGGCATCCTGATTGTCTATGGCACGCTCACACTGTCGCGTAGCAAATACGACGTGTTTCCGGAATTCGCCCCGCCGCAGGTGTCGATTCAGACCGAAGCGCCAGGGTTGGCGCCCGAACAGGTGGAGGTGTTGGCGACCCAACCGATCGAGAACGCGATCAACGGCCTGCCGGGGCTGCAGGCGCTGCGATCGCAATCGATCCAGGGCTTGTCGGTGATCACCATCACCTTCAATCCGGGCAGCGACATCTATCGGGATCGGCAGAATCTCGGGGAGCGTCTCGGTGCGCTTGCCACCCAGTTGCCGCAAGGCGTGCAGGTGCCGGTGATGTCGCCGCTGACCTCCTCCACCAGTGTGGTGCTGGATATCGGCCTGACTTCCGACAAGCGATCGCTGATGGAGCTGCGCACGCTCTCCGACTGGACGCTGAAACCGGCGTTGCTGGCGGTACCGGGCGTCGCAAAGGTTGCGGTGTTCGGGGGCGATACCAAGGAATACCAGGTCCAGATCCACCCGGAGCAATTGCTCAAATACAATCTCGCGGTCGACGACGTCCTGACGGCGGCGCGTCGGGCCACGGGTGTGCGTGGTGCCGGGTTCATCGACACATCCAATCAGCGCATCGTCCTGCAGAGCGCCGGGCAAGCGCTCACCGTGCAGGAAATCGCCGGTACCATCGTGCGGCATCAGGCGGGTGGAAATGTCACCTTGGGTGACGTCGCGCAGGTGGTCGTTGCCCCGGAGCCGCCCATCGGGGCGTCCTCGATCATGGGCCATCCGGCCGTCCAGTTGGTGATTTCCGAGCAGTACGGTGCCAATACACTTGAGGTCACTCAGAGCGTCGAAAAAGCGCTGGCCAGTATGAAGCCGGGCCTGACCGCGCAGGGCATCACCTTGCATGCCGATCTATTTCGTCCCGCCAACTTCATCACGACGGCGACAGGCAACATCAAATCTTCGCTGATGATCGGCGGCGTGCTCGTCGTGATCGTGCTGATGCTGTTCCTGTACAACCTGCGTACGGCCGCGATCTCGCTGGTGGCGATCCCGTTGTCGTTGCTCGCCGCCGTGACGGTATTGGAATATTTCGGCTTCAGCCTCAACACCATGACCTTGGGCGGCCTGGCCATCGCCATCGGTTTGCTGGTGGACGATGCGGTGATCGTGGTGGAGAACATCTACCGCCGGCTGCGCGAGAATCGGCATGCCGAGGTACCCCGCGCCGTCTTCACGGTGCTGCTGGACGCTTCGCTGGAAGTGCGCAGCGCGGTGGTCTACGCGACGCTGGCGATCGCGTTGGTGTTCATTCCCGTGCTGACCATGTCAGGCATCGCAGGGCGCCTGTTCGCGCCCTTGGGCATTGCCTATGTATTGGCGACGCTGGCCTCGCTCCTGGTCGCCATGACGGTCACCCCCGCCTTGTGCTACTTGCTGCTGGCCAACCGCCCCTTGCCGGAAAGCGAAGCGCCGTTGGTGCGTTGGACCAAGGATCGTTATCGCGGCATGCTGTTGCGTGTGGAGACCAGCTATCGCGTGGTCATGACGGTGGTCGTAGTGGTGACGTTGATGGCGGTGGCGGCGCTGCCGTTCTTCGGAGGCAGCTTTCTGCCGGAATTGCGCGAAGGCCATTTCATCGTGCACATGTCGGCGGTGCCGGGGACCTCGCTGCAGGAGTCGATACGCATCGGCAACCATGTGACCGCCGCACTGCTGAAGCTGCCCTTCGTCCGTTCGGTGTCGCAAAATGCCGGGCGTGCCGAAAAGGCCGACGACACGTGGGGCACGCAATACAGCGAGTTCAACGTCGATCTCAAACCTCTCAGCGGTGATGCGGCAGAAGCGGCTGTCTCGGATATTCGCAAGGCGCTGGCACCATTTCCCGGCGTCAACTTCGCGGTCAAGACCTTCCTGACCGAGCGTGTCGAAGAAACCCTGTCGGGCTTTACCGCCGCCGTGGCGGTCAATATCTACGGCAACGATCTGGACACGCTCGACGCCAAGGCGGCGGACGTCGCGAAGATTCTGGCGCAGCTGCCCGGCGCGGCGGATGTCCAAGTGCAGTCACCGCCGGGTACGCCGCAGTTGGTCGTACGCTTGCGCAAGCAAGCGCTGGCGCATTGGGGATTCGATGCGGTGACGGTGCTCGACGCCATCCGCACCGCCTACCAAGGCGATCAGGTCGGCCAGGTCTACGACGGGAACCGCGTGTTCAATGTCTCGGTCATCCTCGCGCCCCAACAACGTGGCAAGGTGGCCGAAGTGGGTGCCTTGCCGATTCGCAACGCCGCCGGCACGTATGTCCCACTGAAAGAACTGGCCGACGTCTATGAGGATGCGGGGCGCTACGTCGTCTTGCATGATGGTGCCCGGCGCGTGCAGACCGTGACCGCCAACGTGAGCGGGGGCAACGTCTCGGCTTTTGTCGCCGCCGCCCAACAGCAGATTGCCGCCAAGGTCGCGCTGCCGCCCGGCAGCTACGTGGAGTTTGGCGGTGCGGCTGCGGCGCAGAGCCAGTCCACGCATGATCTGCTGATCAATTCGCTGATCGCCGGTGTTGCCATCATCTTGTTGTTGTTCATGGTGCTCGGCAGCACGCGCAGTTTGTTGCTGGTGCTGGTCAATCTGCCGTTCGCGCTGGTCGGTGGGGTACTGGCGGTGTTCGCCACCGGCGGCGGCCTTTCCATCGGCTCGATGGTGGGTTTCGTCACCTTGTTTGGCATTACCCTGCGCAACTCGATCATGCTCTTGTCGCACTACGATCATCTGGTCAATGTCGAAGGCATGACATGGGGACCGGAGGCTGCCCTGCGCGGTGCGCAAGAACGCCTGTCGCCCATCTTGATGACCGCGCTGGTCACGGCCTTGGGGCTGTTGCCGCTGGCGATCGGCAGTGGCGCTCCGGGTCGCGAGATCGAGGGGCCGATGGCGCTGGTCATTCTCGGCGGATTGGTCACCAGCACCGCGCTCAATCTGCTGGTGCTGCCCACGCTGGCCCTGCGTTACGGTCGTTTCCAGCGCGATACGCCGGGCGACACCCACCCCGCGGAGGCTTAGCGGCCATGTTGCGTGTGCTGCTTGTCGAAGATAACCGTGACTTGGCAACCACTCTGTGGGATTACCTGGAGCTGCATGGCTTCGCGGTGGATCATGCTTTCGACGGTATGACCGGGCTGCGCTTGGCGTTGACGGGCACGCACGATCTGATCGTGCTGGATCTGGGGCTACCGCGGCTGGATGGTCTGGAGGTCTGCCGCCAGCTTCGCGCCGCCCAGCACGATGTGCCGGTGTTGATGCTGACCGCTCGCGAGACGCTGGACGACAAGCTGCGCGGTTTCGCCGAGGGTGCGGACGATTATCTGGTCAAACCGTTCGCCATGAAGGAACTGGTGGCGCGGCTGCATGCTCTGCATCGGCGCGTGCAGCCCCCCCTTGGCGCGCCCTTGCGGGTCGCCGATCTCGAATACGATGCCGCCCGTTTTCGGGTCAGGCGCCAAGGTGTTTCCGTCTCGGTATCCCGTGCAGGCCTGCGCTTGCTGGAGGTTTTGATGCGTCGTTCGCCGCTCGTGGTCAGCCACGCCGACCTGGCCCGGGCACTATGGGGCGAGGCAGTGGGCGACGCCAATGCCATGCGCACACACCTGCATGCCCTGCGCCAGGCCATCGACAAGCCGTTCGACAAGCCGCTGCTGCATAGCGTGCACGGGATCGGCTACCGTTTGGCGGATGACGATGCGCCTTAGATTCACGCTCCGCACCCGGATTGTCTTGGCGTTCCTCGCCTTCGGGGTGGTGCTGTCGAGCTTGTTCGCCGCTGTGGCGTTGACCTCCATGGCCGACTTCGAACGCATCCTGATGACGGAGTTGCTGCAGGTCGAAACCAGCAACCTCATCGCGCACCTCCACACTCAACCAAGTACACCCCTGCCAGCCTCCCAGCGGATCTATGCGTATGTGAGTCGGGCGAGCGACCGCCATGATGTGCCCGCGGAAATGGCCGCCCTGCCACCGGGGACACACATACTGGATCGCGAAGGGGATCGGGAGACGTATGTCGCCGTCTCCGACGACGGCACCCAGCGGTTGTACTTCGTCATCGATCTGAGCGACATCGCCCAGCGCGAAACGTTTCTGCGTTGGTTGATGGCCGGTGTCATCCTCATAGGTACGCTGGTCTCCGGCGCGCTGGGCCTGCTCTTGGCCGGGCGGTTGATTGCACCGGTTCAGCGACTGGCGCAATGGGTCGAAGCATCGGCGCCGCCCCGCCGCGACGATCGCCTTCGCACCCACTTCGCCAATGACGAGGTCGGTGCGCTGGCGGTCGCCTTCGAGCACTACCAGGCACGCCTGGATGCGTTCCTGACGCGCGAACGGGAGTTTACCGCCGACACCAGCCATGAATTGCGTTCACCGCTGTCGGTGATCCAGGCCAGCGTCGATCTGCTCGCAGAAGACGCCACGGTAGGTCCTTCCGGTCAGCGCGCCATCCAGCGCGTGCGTCGACGTACCGCCGAATTGACGGATCTGCTCGATACGCTGCTTTACCTGGCCCGTCACGAGACGGAGGTGGCGATCGTTGCCGAACCCATTCCTGTGCGTGCCACATGGCAGCGCCTCGTCGACGCACAGACGATGCCTCCATCGACACCCGTGCAACTGCACGGCGATGCAAGCATCACCGTGTTGGCGCCCCAACGTGCTGTGACGTTGGTGTTTGGGCAATTGCTACGCCGAGCGGGCGAGCTCTCGGACGGGGCCGTGGTGTCCATAGTCATCGCATCCACGGGCATCGAGCTGAGCCCATGGCCGCAGGTTGGTGAGATGACGAACGCGAGGATTGACCAACGGCGGTCCGACAATGGCTTTGGGTTGAGCTTGATCAGTCGTCTTTGCGAACGGTTGGGATGGACGGTGCGATGGCCACAGCAGTCCGGTGAGCCGCTAACGCTCACCCTTGCGGACTCCAACCATGCATGACGGCCGACCCGATAAGCCACGGACTGCTTCTAACCCGGAAGATGGGGACGTACGGAACCGCATCCGGTTCGCTGAAGACGACCGATGAGGTCAACCGTTTCCAAGACCATCATCGTGCTCGGCTTCGTGAGCTTCCTCAACGAACTGTCATCGCAGATCGTTGCGCCGCTGATTCCGCTGTTGCTGGTCACGACGTTGGGTGCGGGTCCGGTGGCGATGGGCCTGGTCGACGGCGTGGCGGACGCGGTCGCCAGCGGAGTTCGTCTTTGGGCCGGTCGTCGCTCGGATGTGCGTGGGCGCCGGCGCAAGATCTTCGTCGTCATGGGCTATGGTCTGTCGAGCATCGCGCGACCGCTCGTGGGACTCGCGCTCAACTGGCCGGTCGTGATGTTGCTGCGCAGTCTCGACCGCGTCGGCAAGGGGGTGCGTGGTGCCCCCCGCGATGCGTTGGTGGCCGATGCCACGCCGGCGGCATTGCGAGGGCATGCGTACGGCATCAATCGCGCCCTGGATTACGCCGGTGCGGTCGGCGGCAGCCTGATCGCTGCAGCGGCATTGCTGTGGATCAGCCATCGCATCAGCGTGGTCATCATGCTGTCGGCCATTCCCGCGGCCCTCGCGCTGGTGGTTTTGATGACTCTCGTCAAGGATGTGCCGGCGAAAACGATCAAGCCCGGAACGACGCCAGCGCCTTTGCGTTGGCGTGCGTTGACTGTTCCGTCGCGGCGCTTCCTGACCGTCTTCCTGCTTTTTGCCTTCGCCAGTGCGTCGGAGAGTTTCATTCTGTTACGTGCTCACGAAATCGGTATGGGTAACGTCCAGGTGCTCCTGCTTTGGGCCGTGTTGTGCGCCGTGCAAGCCGGGGTCGCCTGGCGTGCCGGGAAGGTTTCCGACCGTTTCAACAAAGTCACGGTCGTGGCCTCCACCTGGTTGGCCTACGGCGTGGGCTTGCTGCTGTTCGCGTTCGTGGAAAATATCCTGGGCCTGTGGATCGTCGTGGTCGTCTATGCCTTGCTCAGCGGCATCGGCGAAGGCGCGGAAAAAACGCTGGTCAGCACATTGGCGACGGAAGCGGACCGCGGCACCGCCTTCGGATGGTTCACGATGATTTCGGGGTTAGGAGCCATCCCTGCCGGGTTGATGTTCGGCGTCATTTGGCAGCAGTCCACCGCAGGCATCGCGTTCGGGGTGTTCGGCGTCCTGGCCATCGTGAGCGGGGTACTGTTGTGGGTGATCTTGCCGACACAGCGTGCGGCAACTATCTGAAGGATGGATAGCGTGCTTATTCAATCGGCTATCGCCAGCGAAAAGCAAGTGCTCCCTCTCCGCGTCAACATTCAATGAGCTATTCAAGCATGTTCCTCCGATCGATCACCTTGAATGATGGCGTCCGCCGAACCTTCTTCTTTCTTCTAGCAGGTGGTACGGGATTCCTACTCTATTTTTGCATTTCGATGGTTTTGCATTATGGGTTTCGCGTCGGCGAGGTCGTTTCGGCGATCTTTGGAACTTTACTGCCGATCCCGCCGACATTCTGGATGCAGCGCCGGCTCACGTTCCAAAGTGATACGCCAAAGAGACAGGCGCTTCCGCGCTATGCGGTGCTCCAGCTGGGCAATGCGGCAGTCGTCTCGGGGCTCACCGCATTGGGAACAAAAATGGGACTGTCGGGGGGCCTGATATTCCTCATCGCGGGAGTCACAGGCGCTTTGATTTCCTATGTCGTACAGTCAAAGCTGGTGTTTCACGAAAACTAAATTCAAGAAGCCTCTTGTGATTTTAAGCGGAGGCTAAGCAAGGGCCGCTGCAGCGACAGCCCCACTTTTGACAGTATTGATAAAATTTCGATGAAAAATAGCGACGCACCATCCCAGATATCCCACTCACCAACAGGTTCCACTTCTCGGCGCTGGGAGGCTTTGCGCCATCGCGTCGTTGCGCAATGTTTTGGCCGCCTTTTTGGCGCCGTCGGAAGCCGACTTTGCGAGCCGGGCCAGCTGCCAACTCGCGGTATCGGGGTTTGGGGAGCAATGGAACGAAAAACCGGGATAAGGTCTATTTATCCATAGAAACCATATAGATAGCCAAACACCCCTCCGGGGGCACTCATCCTCTCAATCGCCTTCCCTATCGTTGGGATCTCGTAGCGGGCGTAGTTCTCCGCGGGCCACTGCCTCGGGCACGGCAAAGGAATATCGGCCGTGCATGTTGATGTGGTCATGGCTGAGCGGCGACAGCCGTGCGACGTCCTCATCCCGTACGGGAAAACCGTCTTGACGCAACTGATCCAGTGCCGCCTCCATGTAGATGGTGTTCCACAAGACGACGATGTTGAGCACCAGGCCCAGCGCGCCCAGCTGGTCCTCCTGACCCTCCTGATAGCGTTGCCGGAGTTCGCCGCGTTTTCCGTGAAAAATGGCGCGCGCCACACTGTGACGCCCCTCGCCACGGTTGAGTTGGGTCAACGTGCTACGCCGCTTCGCCTCATCGTCAATATAGGTCAGTGTGTGCAGGGTTTTTTCAATCCGTCCGAACTCAGCCAAGGCCTGGGCCAGACGGGTTGGACGGTCGCCGATCTGCAAGGTTCGCATGATGCCGTTGGCTGGTACACGACCCAGTTTCAGCGAGCCCACCAGCCGCAGGATGTCGTCCCACTGCTCCTCGATCAATGGCAGTTTCACCCGCTGGCGGGCAACGGCATTGAGGTCGCCGTAGTCGGCCTCGGGATCGATGCGCCAGAATCGCGTGCCGCCGACGTCCGCCAATCGGGGACAGAACCGGTACCCCAGCAGCCTGAACAACCCGAACACCACGTCGCTGTATGCGCCGGTGTCGGTCATGATCTGCGTCGGCTGCAATTCGGTGGGCTGTTCGAGCACCACGCCCAGCAAGATCAAGCTGTCGCGCAGCGTGCCCGGCACGGTGATGTGGTTGAGACCGCTGAACTGGTCGGAGATCAGGTTGTACCAGGTCACGCCGCGTTCCCGACCGAAATACTTCGGATTGGCGGCCGCATGCACAGTGCGCACGGGCACGACGAAACGCATCCCGTCGGCTGACGCCACGTCGCCACCACCCCACTGATGGGCCAGAATCGACCGGTTCTGAGCCGCCACCAGGATGGCATTGGCCGCAACCAGGGTGTCGTTGCGGAGGTAATTCTGGTCGACCCACGACAGACGCGATCGTTTCAGTGCAGCGATGTCGGCACGAACGAGGGGTTCGAAGCCCGTGTTGCTCGCCTCAGCCAGCAATACGGCACAGAGGCTGATCGGAAGCTCCGCAGCACGAGCAGACCGCTCGGTGAGATGGGTGAAGGCATCGGTGAAACCGGTACGGGCCGCAATCTCCAGCAATACCTCTTCAATGTCCACGCGTGGCAAACGCTCATTAACCGCAGCGCGCAAGGCCAGCAAAGACGCTGGTTCTTCGAGCTTGTCGAGGGAGCTGACGACCAGGTCGTTCTCGCCTTCGAACCGCACCGCAGGATTGTCCGGAAGTCGGGACGCTACCGCGCGGTAGGTCTCATCGAGTTCTTTGGTGATCGCGACGAGTGCCGACGAGGGCGTTGGAGACAAGCTGAGCGTGCGGCAGATGATGGGGCGCGCAGTCTCCCATTCGTTGCCGCTCAACAGCCCTGCGCGCGGGTCGGCATACTTCCAACTGGGGGCGACGAACACGTCGCGCCGGCGTAACGACGTATGCAATTCGTCGAGCACGCAGAAAGTGTAGGCCCGATGATCGATGCTGTCGTCGTCGCGAATCGCGTAGCGCTGCCAGCGTTTGCGAATGACATCACGCGGGACGTCGTCGTCGGCCTTGAATCGCCCGGGATGCGAGCGAAGCCATTCATAGGCGGCGACCACAGCCTCGCCTGCGGGACTCGCGCCGAAACGCAGATTCTCCAGCACAAAGGGGAGAAAGCGCCGGATGCGCCGATAGCGTTCGCTCAGCTCGCTGTAAAACACGTCGTCGGGCGGTCGTACCAGGTTGCTCACTTCCTGGAGCGCCTGGGCGAGGACGTCGCGCGGCACCTTGGCGAACAAGGCTTTGCGTAGTTTCTTGTCCGGGAGCGTGCTGTCCAGCACCACTTGGCAAGCATCGGCCAGCAGCGTGGCCGCACGATCCAGGTCTTTCAGCGTGCGCAAGCGTGTTTTCCGATCCTCCTTGCGCGCTGTGGAAAAAACATCCCGCAGCAGCATTTCAAGAACTTCGACGGCGTCATCATGCGCGGTGGCTTCCAGGCAATGCACAAACGCTACGAGAGTGGCAAGGCGGCGAACGTCGGGCAAGCGGCTCACGGCGCTGGCTTTGGCGGCTCCCGCAAAGCGAGCCAGTGCCATGACGCGACTGGCCGGAAGGTGTGACACCCTGGGCAGGTCGATGCCGAGCTCACGAACCTCCCGTAGTCGCATCAGCGTTTGAATGAGTGCCGGTCCGCTGACGCGCGTGGGGCCCGATCGCAGCTGATCCAGCAGCGAGTAGCGGCTGCCGGCTGGCACGATCAACAACTGTTCGAGGCGTTCGCGCTGCCTGTCCAAGAGACGGGTTCCCAGACGCCGCCAAAGATGCTCTTCGACGCGGGCTTTCACGCGAGCGACAAATCGTTCGAGTGTGCTGCGCCCGGGAAGCAGTACCTTGTGCGTCAACAGCCATGTCATGGCTCGCTCGAACAGGACGCTGGGCCGCTCCGTTCCCGTCCAGCAGAGTGCGTACAGCCAGCGACCCAATCGAAAGCCGATAGGCGGTTCGGTGATTTCGACGAAGCCGTATTGACGACAGATATCGCGCTGATGATCCCACCGGAGTTCACCTGTCCGGTAGTCGTCGAGGGAGGGATCCGTGTCCGTAATATCCAGCTGCCTGGCAACGGTGGATAACACCAGCGCAGGGAGATCCAGCGGATCGTCCAGAAATGTTCCCAAGTAGCGCAGCGTCGTCAGCTGCAATGCGATGCCCAAACGATTCGCATGACCGCGCTTGCGCGCGATGTAGGTGCGATCTGCATCGTCGAGATGGAAGTAGCGTGCCAGTTCGTCGCTGGACGGGTTGCCGTTGTACCGGCCGTAATTGTCGCGTTGTCCCTCGGTAACGTAGCTGACCGGCATCAAGGTTTCCTTCTGCGGAGAGTTGGGTAGAAGGTTCCATCACTGAAAATCAAGCCTTTCGCCCATCACGCCTTGGAGCTGGCGAGGTGGGATCGCCTTCAACCATGTTTCTTGGGTTCTGCCGGGAGGCATTGCATTGGCGGTTTCGCCAAGGTCGAGTACGATACATGAATGATAACGACTCGTATTCGCAGCATATTGCGCAACCTCTCCGTGGCCGCCCTTCTGCTTTGGGCACTCCCACTCCCGCGGGCGCATGCTCAAGACGTCAGTTCAACCGTGCCGCAGACATGGCAGATGATCGACTATCTGGCCACGGATTACGCCGGCGCGGTCAAGAACGGAGCGGTGCTCAGCGCGTCTGAATACGCCGAGATGCGGGAGTTCACAGCCACCGTGCATCGCCGCCTTCAGGCGTTGCCGCCGACGCCCGGTACACCCGCGTTGTTGTCCCAGGCCGACCAGCTCATCGCTTCAGTGGATGCGAAGGCCTCGCCAGCGCAGGTGGCGATCGAGGCACATGCCCTGGCCGATGCCTTGCTGAAGGCGTACCCGATACCCACCGCGCCGGCCCAAGCGCCCGATCTGACGCAGGGCGCAACGCTGTACCAGAACCAGTGCGCCATGTGTCACGGCGCCACCGGGCATGGCGATGGTCCCGTGGGGCTGCAGCTCAATCCGCGACCGGTGGACTTCACTGACCAGGCGCGTGCGGACCAGCGCAGCCCGCTGTCCCTGTACGAAGTGATCAGCCACGGTGTCGAGGGAACGCCGATGGCCAGTTACTCGTCCCGGCTGTCGTCGGACGAGCGATGGGCACTCGCGTACTACGTGGGGTCGCTAGCCTATACCCGCGAAGCCACGACCGGTGCGACCCTCTGGCAGCACGATACGGCCGCGCGTGCGCAGATCGCGGACCTGAAGGAGTTGTCGCAAGCACGCGTGTCGCAACTGGCTCCTGCACTGGGTGCCGAACATGCCCGCGCGATCATCGGTTACCTGCGTGCGCATCCGCAGGCGATGCAACAGGCGTTGACGGGGCTTCCGCTTGCGCGGGGGCGACTTGCTGCAAGCCTGGCGGCCTATCGTGCCGGCGACGCCAAGGAAGCCACACAACTGGCATTGTCGGCCTATCTCGATGGCGTCGAACCCATCGAACCCCAGCTCAACGCACGCGATGGCGCGCTACGCGCCCGCATCGAAACGGCCATGGGCGCCTATCGCACAGCGGTGTCGGGCAAGGCCGCGCTGCCGGCGGTGACCCAGCAGGCCCACGCCGTGGATGTCCTGCTTGCGCAGGCGCAGGAGGTCACGGCGGATGCGGCGGGCGATCCGGCCGCCACGTTCCTCGGCGCCTTCACGATTCTGGTTCGCGAGGGTCTGGAAGCCTTGCTGGTGGTCGTCGCCTTGCTGGCCTTCCTGCGCAAGGCAGATCGACGCGTGGAAGTGCGTTACGTGCATGCCGGCTGGATTCTTGCCTTGGTGGCCGGCGGGATCACCTGGGCACTGGCCAGCTATGCCATCTCGATCAGTGGCGCCGGTCGCGAACTAACCGAGGGCCTGTCTTCGCTGTTCGCCGCCGTGGTGCTGCTCAGTGTCGGCTTGTGGATGCACCAAAAGAGTATTGGTGGACGCTGGCAGGCCTACCTGAAGGAAAAGATGGCCGCGGCACTCGACCGACGTTCGGCGTGGTTCCTGTTCGGCCTCGCCTTCATTTCGGTGTATCGGGAAGTGTTCGAGACGATCCTGTTCTACGCCGCGCTCTGGAACGACGGCCAGGAAGTCTGGCTGCTGGGCGGCATTGCGGCCGGCGCGGTGACCTTGGGACTGATCGCCTGGCTCCTGCTGCGCACCAGTCGGCGTCTGCCCATCGGCAAGTTCTTCGCGGCGAGTTCGATCCTGATCGCCGTGCTGGCCGTCGTTCTCGCGGGTAAGGGCATCGCCGCGTTGCAGGAAGCTGGCTGGGTGTCGGTGACGGTCGCCCCGGTGCCGCACATTGAACTGCTCGGCATCTATCCGACCTGGCAGACGCTGCTCGCACAAATCGCCGTGGTCCTGATGCTGAGTGCGGGTTTCATGTTCAATATGCTTCGTGGCCGTAGCGCTCCCGACGCATTGCCCGCATCCACCACTACACGCCCGGAAGAGGATCGCGCATGAGCGACTGCGGTTGCCACGCCGAAGCCGCCAGCGAGGCGGAACGCCGCATCCTGCGCATCGCGCTCGGTCTCAATGCCACCATGTTCGTGGTCGGTGTCGTGGCCGGCCTGATCGCCCAATCGATGGGCCTGGTCGCTGATTCGCTGGATATGCTGGGCGATGCCTGCGCCTACGGCATCGCCTTGCTGGCGTGGACACGCAGCGCCTATTTCAAGGCGTCGGCCGCGCACTGGAATGGAACCTTGCTGGTGGTTCTTGGCGTCGGCGTACTGGTGGGGGTGCTCTGGCGTCTGGTGACCGGTAGCCACCCGGAAGGCCTATGGATGATGAGCGTTGCCTTCGTTTCCTTGATCGTGAATGCCACGGTGCTGAGGCTCTTGGCGCGATTTCGTCACGGTGAAGTGCATCTGCGCGCCATCTGGATATGCACGCGGGCCGACGTCATCGCCAATCTGGCGGTGATCGTGTCCGGTGTGCTGGTGCTTCTTCTGCACAGCGCCGTGCCTGATCTGGTGATCGGTACGGCCATCGCCTGCTACGTGCTGAAGGAGGCGTTGGGCATTCTGCGCGAAGCGAAGGACGCACGGATCGCCGCCATTGCACCGAACGGCAAGCCATGACGTCGCCGATCTCGGGATTTGGCTCGATGGTTTACGCCGTTGACCTTCGACTGTTCAACGCCATTCATTCGCCGGTGCCACCGTCGCCAGCGATGCTTCATGTGGCGCGCGTCCTGGCCGATGGACCGTTGATCCTGACAGCTCTCCTTCTTGGGTGGATGCTGATGGTTCCTCGCCAGTCGATGCGCTTGATCGCCCTGAAAGCATCGGGTGCCGCCGCTGCAGCATTGCTCGCGAACCTGATCATCGGCTTGGTTTGGGATCGCGCACGTCCCTTTGTCGCTGGAGTCGGTCAAGCATGGGTGTCTCATGCGGCGACCGGCAGCTTTCCCAGCGACCATCTGACTGTGCAATGGGTGGTGGCCGGCATACTGTTGCTGAATCAATGCAGCCGGCCTTGGGGCATCGGGATCGCACTGCTCGGCCTGCCGATGGCCTGGGCACGGATCTACTTGGGCGTGCACTACCCCGGCGATATGCTGGGAGCCCTCGGGATGGGCGGACTGGCCATGCTCAGTGGCTGGCTGTGGTTTCGCCGGTCCGTGACATCAGCCATCGCGCCATTGCCATCTCAGGGATAAGGTTTCGCCCCGCTGCGAAGCGAGGGTCTAGTGCGCTGCGCCGGGTGAGGTGAACGTGCAGCCTGTCGCGCGGGCCGATTCGTCCGTGGTCGCGTGATCGGTTTGCAAGGTGGTGTGCGTGATGGCGAAACGATCATGCAGCATCGCTTCGATCTCTCGGCGCACATCGTGGCAGTCGATGTCGTGATTCACGTAGATGTGGCCCGACAGTGCCGGCATGCCCGAGGTCACTTCCCACACGTGCAGATCGTCCAGCCGAGTCACCGCCGGCATGGCACGGATCGCCTCGGCAATGGATACTGGGTCCAGACCGCGTGGTGCCGCTTCCAGGAAGATGCGGCCCGAGTCGCGCACCAGTCCGATACCGGCTTTCAGCATCAATCCGGCGACGACCAGTGCGGCAAGGGAGTCCACGCGATTCCAACCCGTCCACCAGATGATGGCACCGGCAATGGCAGTGGCGATGAAGGCGTAGAGATCGGTGAGGATGTGCTGGAAGCTGCCTTCCACGTTGAGGCTTTGCCGGTTGGCCTTGCTCATCGCCCACACGGCGAGCAGGTTGACGCCAATACCGACCACCGCGATCACCGTGACCAGCAGACCTTCCACCACCGGCGGGTCGATCAGCCGGCGGATCGCCTCGACGATGAACCAGACCGACAGCAACAACAGCGTCAGCCCGTTCGCCTGGGCGCTCAGGATTTCGACCCGCTTGAGTCCGAACGTGTAGCTGCCACTGGCCGGGCGGCTGGCCAGACGCATCGCGACAAGCGCCAGTCCGATCGAGCCCACATCGGTGAGCATGTGCCCGGCATCGGAAATCAGGGCCAACGACTTGGCCAGGATGCCGACCACCACCTCGACCGCCATGAAGCCGAGCAGCAGCAACAGCGCGATGGTCAGGTACTTCTTGTCCGCATCCGGTGCCACGCCATGGCTATGGTCGTGATGATGGTCATGTTCGTGGGGCTTGGTTGTGCCCATAGGAGTCTCCAGTGCGGCGGCCACTCTACGTGAGCGCCAAAGTGTTATGACATGACATCGGGAAGGACGGGCGGGAGTGACCCGCCCGTCTTCTTCATTCAGCCCCTTGACCGTCGATGGGCCACGCCCGATCCACCGTGCTCTGGTAGACCCAGCCGGCCACACTCTGACCGGTGCGCCCGTGCAGGCGGATCAACTGCACCGCCCGTTCGGCCTGATCGTCCTCACAGAACACTTCGAGCTTGATCTGCCGGGTCACCCGTTCGCCCAGTTCCATCGAATAGACCTGTTCCTGGCCGTTGAGCGCGGTCAGCAGACCTTTGACGTCGCTCACCGACAGGTAACGAAACCCCGCTTCTTCCAGCGCATGGATGACGTCGACCACGCGGCCACGATGGATGAAGGCCTTCACTTCTTTCATGGGGTCTTCTCCTTGGCGAGGCGCCGGGCGGCGCGTTCTTCGATCCAGTCGTAGAGCACCGGCAGCAGCACCAGCGTCAGCAAGGTCGAGGTGATCAGACCACCGACCACCACGGTGGCGAGCGGGCGCTGGGTTTCCGCACCCACGCCACTGGAGAGCAGCATCGGCACCAGGCCCAGGATCGCTACGCTCGCGGTCATCATCACCGGGCGCATGCGCAGGGCCGTACCGCGGATCACTGCCTCGCGCACAGGCAAGCCTTTCTCACGTTGTTCGTTCAAGAAACTCACCAGCACGATGCCGTTCAACATCGCCACGCCGAACACCGCGATGAAGCCGATGGCCGAGGGTACCGACAGGTATTGCCCGGTGATCGCCAAGCCGACGATGCCGCCGATGGTGGCAAACGGCACGTTGGCCAAGATCAGCGTGGCGTGCTTCACCGAGTTGAACGCGGTGTAGAGCAAGACAAAGATGAAGAAAATCGTCGCCGGCACGATCAGCGACAATCGCTTCAACGCCCGCTGCTGGTTCTCGAACGCGCCGCCCCATTCGCTGTAATAGCCAGTCGGCAACTTCACCTGTTGCGCGATGGCCGCATTGGCTTCCTTGACGAAGCCGTCGATGTCACGACCGCGAACATCCATCTGGATCACCGCATAGCGCTGCAGTTGTTCTCGACGAATGAACGAGTAGCCTTCCGCATCGCTGACCTCAGCCACCTGCGACAGCTGCACCAGTGCGCCGCTGGGCGTGCGGATCGGAATGCGCTTGATCGCCGGCAACGAGGCCTTGTCCGCATCGTCCAGCCGCACGGCGATGTCGAAGCGTTTCACGCCGTCGAGTAAGGTCGTCACCGGCTCGCCGCCGATGCCGTTCTTCACCACGGTGAGCACGTCGTCGGCGTTCAAGCCGTAACGGGCCAGCGCATCGCGATCCACCTTGATGCGGATCTGCGGCTTGCCGATGTTCGCCTCCAGCGCGAGATCGGCGACGCCAGGCACCCCGGCCAACACGTTCTTGATGCGACTGCTCAAGCGATCAAGTTCGCCCAGGTCATCGCCATAGATCTTCAGTGCCAGCGTGGCGCGCACACCCGAGATCAGTTCCTCGATGCGCATCTGGATCGGCTGCGTGTAGCTCACCACCGCGGTGGGCAGCGCCGCCGACAGTTCCTTCTGCATCGCTTCCTCGATGCTTTCCAGCGTCTCGCCCTTGCGCCATTGATCCTTCGGTTTCAGCGGCGTGTACACCTCCATGTAGTTCACATCCGCCGTTTCGCCTTTTTCGGCGCGACCGATCATCGCCAGCGTGGTTTCCACTTCCGGAAACTTTTGTTTGACCAGTGTCGACACTTGCTTGGAGATGGCGATCGATTCGTCCAGCGATGCCGACGGAATCGAGGTAATGCGCCACATGATGGCGCCTTCCTTCAGGTTAGGCATGAACTCCTTGCCGAGGAACGGGAACAGCGCGAGGCTGCCGACCAAGGCTCCGGCGGCGATGCCCAGCACTAGCTTGCGGCGCGCCAGCGCCCAGGCGAGCACCGTGGCGTAGTGGCGTTTCAGGAACGCCACCAGCCAGGTGTCCTTTTCTTCCTTGGGTTTCAACACCAGCGCGGCGAGCACCGGGATCAGCGTCAAGGCGAGAATCAGCGAACCGGCCATCGCGAAGCTGATATTGAACGCCATCGGCTTGAACATCTTGCCTTCCAGCCCTTGCAGGCTGAACAGCGGAAGGAACACCACGATGATGATCCCGATCGCGAACGTCATCGGGTTGGCCACCTCGCGGGCGGCCGCCAGCACAGCCGACGTGCGATCCACTGGGCCGCCATGCGCCTTGCGCTCGGCCATGATGCGGTAGGCGTTTTCCACCATCACCACGGCGCCGTCCACCATCATGCCGATACCGATCGCCAGGCCCGCCAGCGACATCAGGTTGGCCGACAGGCCGACCTGATTCATGCAGATGAAGGCGATCAGCATCGCCAACGGCAACGCCACGACGACCACCAGCGCGCTGCGAAACTCACCCAGGAACAGGAACAGCACCAGTGCCACCAGGATCGAACCTTCCACCAGCGCACGCACCGCGGTGCCCACCGCCGCGTTGACCAGTTCAGTGCGCTCGTACACCGGTTTTACGACCACGCCCGGCGGCAAGGATTGCTTCACTGTGTCGAGCTTGGCCTTGACCGCATCGACCACGCTCTTGGCGTTCTCGCCAATGCGAGCCAGCGCTTGGCCCATCACCACTTCCTTGCCATCGCGCGTCACGGCACCGGTGCGGGGCGCACCCGCCTCGGTGATGGTGGCCACGTCACGCACGTAGACCGGCGTGCCGTCTTCGGTCTTGAGCACGATGTTGCCCAGATCCTTCGCGTTCTGGATCAGGCCCAGTCCACGTACCAGGTACTGCTCGCGGCCGACATCGACGAAGTTGCCGCCGACTTGCGCGTTGTTGGCCTGCAGCGCCTCGATCACCTCTTTGAAGCCAAGCTTGTGCGCGATCAGTTTCATCGGGTCGATGCGCACCTGGAACTGCTTTTCCTGGCCGCCCCATGAGCTGACGTCATCGACACCCGGTGCGGTGCGCAGGATCAAACGGATGGTCCAGTCCTGCAGTGTGCGCAGATCCATGTCGTTCGGTGCCGTACCGGCCGTGGCGCCTTTCAAGGTGCTGTCGGCGCGTTCGACGGTGTACCAGAACACCTGGCCGAGACCGGAGGTGTTCGGTCCCATCTCCGGTTTGCCGTAGCCGGCCGGCAAGCGATCGCCCACCTGCTGCAACCGTTCGTTGACCAGCTGGCGAGCGAAGTAGATGTCCATGCTGTCGTCGAAGTAGACCGACACATAGGACAGCCCGAACAAGCTCACCGAGCGGATCTGCTCCACTTTGGGCAGGCCGGCGAGCGCCGATTCCACCGGCGTGGTGAGGAGTTGTTCGACATCCTCCGCCGCCAGCCCCGATGCCTCGGTGTAGACATTGACCTGCACCGGTGTGACATCGGGAAACGCGTCGATGGGCAGCTGACGCACCGCCTGGAAACCGAGGAAGCCGATCACCACGAAGGCGATCAGCACCAGCGCCTTGTAGCGCAGGGAGAATTCAACCAGACGTTCCAGCATCATTCTTCTCCCAGCTGCGAGCGCAACAAGCGGGCCTTCAAGGCGAAGGCGCCCTTGCGCACGTAGGTGTCGCCGGCTTTGAGGCCTTGCGTGATCACCGTCCAGCCATCCCGCGTGTCGCCGACCATGACCGGCGCCGGCTCGAACTGACCGTTGCCTTTGGCGAGGAACACGGTCGGCTGGTTTTGCAGCAGCACGATCGCTTCGGCGGGAACGGCCAGCTTCGGCACGGCGCTGCCGGCGGCGATGCGCGCTTCGACCAGTTCGCCCGGATGCAACAGATCCTCACGGTTGTCGACTTCGATGCGCACCGGCACCGTGCGCGTGCGCTCGTCGGTCTGATGCGAGCGCTGCACGACCTTGCCGGGGATCGTGGTGTCATGCACGAGGATGCGGGCGTCGGCGTCCGGCTTGACCCGTTCGGCATCGGCCGGCGCCATCTGGGCGACGACCCAGACCGAATCTTCCTTGACCAGGGTGAACAGCGTGCGGCCGGGTTCCACCCGCTCGCCGACCAGAAACTCGTCGGTGGTGACGCGACCGGCGGCGGGCGCGAGCAGCTCGAAGCTGCCATCGGCACCGGCCGAACCCTTGCGCAGCAGGCCACCGATCTGACCGTCGGACAGCCCGTAGGCGCGCAACTTGGCACGCGCCTGGTCACGCTGCACCTTCGCTTCGTTGTAGCGCCGTGCCGAGACCGCCTGCGGCCCCAGCGACGCGATCCGCTGCCAGTCCTGCTCGGCCACGATCAACGCGCCTTGTGTCTCGGCCACCTGCACACTGGAAAGCACCACCAGCGGCGCACCGGCCTTCACCACGTCGCCGAGCTTGGCCTTGCGGGCCAGCACCTGCGATTCCACGCGCGGCGACACCAGCACGGTGGAATACGCATCGGCCTTCACTTCGCCGGGGGCCTTCAGTTCATCGGTCAAGGCACGCGGAGCGGCCTTGTCGAGCACAATCCCGGCGTCCTTGATCGCCTTGGCGTCGAGCGCCAGCGGATTGGCCGGTGCGGGTTCCTGCGCCATGACGGGGCCGCCCAGCGCAGCCAGCAGCACCATGCAGAAAAGGCTGCGTTTCAAAAAAGAGACATTCATCGGGAGATTTCCTGAGTGGGGCCGTCCTGAGTGCGGCCGTCGAGCCAGTCGGTCAGACGGCCCGCAGCGGTGAGGTAGTCGAACCAGGTCTGCCAGGTTTGGCTTTCCAGTTCCTGGCCGGACAAGGCGGTGTCCAGGCTCTGCTTGAGCTGTACGAGGTAATCGGAGGTGCTGATCTCGCCGGCACGCCAGAGCTTCTCTAATAGCGCGGTGCGATCCTCGAAGGCAGCGGCCCGGCCGCTGCGAAAGGCTTCGGTCGCACTGCGCAAGGCGGCGTAGCGGGCTTGTGCTTCCTGCAATCCGGCACGCAGCACAAACTGACGCGAACGCACGCCGGCCGCGGCTGCATCGGCTTCCGCGCGGGCGGCATCGACTTCGGCACGGCCGGTATTGAGCACCGGCAAGGGAATCGACACGCTCAGGCCAATCACCTGATCGGTGCGCGGCCCGCTGCGTACCTGCCCACCGGTCAGGCTGAGCGTGGGATCGGGAATGCGTGCCCGGCGGGCAACCTGCACTCCGGCCTCGGCACTCGCTTGCTGGGCACGGGCCTGTCGCAGTTCGGGCAGTTCATCGACGGGCAACGGCGTAAGACTGCCCGCCGCCGGTGACATACCCTTGGGCAACGGCGGAAGCGCGGCCCCTTGATCGCCACTGATGGCCAGCAACGCGGCACGGGCCGCCGCTTCGTTGCTCGCGAGCGTGGCTTGTTGCACCTGCGCCTCGCCCAAGGCCAAGCCGGCCAGATCGCGTTCGGGACTACTGATGTCGCCGACCTTCAGCCGCTGCGCGGCCAAGTCATCGAAGCGCTGCATCAGCGTGAGGCGATGCTGGCCCAGCTCACTCTGTCGGGCCGCGAGCGCGGCCGTCGACCAGGCTTTCAGCCAGCGGGCGGCGACGTCACGCCGCACCAGGTTATAGGCCGCCTCGGCGGCGCGCAGGTCGGCCTCGCCCTGACTGGCCCGGGCACGACGCTTGCCGGACAGGTCCAATGGCAGACTGATGCCAGCCGTACGCCGATTGACGTCGGCGTTCTCCGCATCGAGTGACAGAGAGGGGTTGTACAGCGGCTGCGCGGCGGCACGTGCACGGGCTTGGGCCGCGTCAAGATCGGCCCGCGCGGCCTGCACCTCGGGGCTGGCTTGCCAGATACGACGCACCGCCGCCTGCAACGGTGATGACGCCAACGCTGTCGGCAGGGGAGCTACCGGTGAGGACGGATGGGTGACGGGTGCGGCACTGAGTATCGCCGCGTACAACAGACACACGGCGCCGATCGGCACCGAACGAAAAACAGACATGAAGCGATCTCCTGAAAACGGTCACGAAGCGATGCACCGCACAGGCGGTGGCGTCGCGTAACGGAGCGGTTTCAGGCGATCGGAGGTCGCAACAGTGAGCCGGTGGTGGCCGGCGTGACCCCCGAATGGAAGGTGAGCGGCGCGAAGTGCGCCTCCATCCGGGCGATGGGAAGCGGTGCACTGGCCGGCAACGTCACCGAATGCGCACAAGCGCAATGACAGCCGCTTCCTTCGCCCAGGAGACAGCTGTTTGCATCGTCAGCCGCTGTCGGGCTGACGGCGGTATCCGCCACCAGGGTGGTCGGGGCAGCCGCGGTCGCCGAAGCGAATCGCATCCCGGCCCCATCGGCCACGCAGATCGACCCGCTGACCAGCTTGATCAGCAGCACCGCCACGGCCAACACCCACAGACCGCGGTGGCGGCGCAGGCGAGTCAGCAGTGATGGCACGGACCGATGCATGCTTCGATCCTAAACGACAGTCGCGCTGTTAGACAATTTCACTTGGCCGCCTGGCCGTCGCGGAGCATGCCGCCTTGGCGGGCTCGTCGTCGCACCCGTTCAGGGCATGGGCCGCGCGTGATCTGCCCACTGCGCCGTGCCCTGGATCAGTTCGGCCCGCACGCAATGCGCGTCCGTGATCGACGTAACGGTGGCTTGCCCGCTCAAGGCGAAGTGTTCAATGGGCACGCCTTTGCTGGGAATCACGTAAGCCACCCGCATGACCTGCAGCCGCGTGCCGACGGCGGACAGTGGCGTAACCCGGTAGCAGATGTCCAGCTGCCGTCCGTTAACATGACCAATCCAGCCGTCGGCGTAAGTATTGGTCGCGTGCGCGATCGTGCCGATGGTCAAGCCCGTGAATAGCAGGGCGGTGGAGAGATACGCAGCATGCGATTTCATCGTTGTACTCCAAAATCATCGGACTACCGTGGACAGGTGCGGCCACAAACCTCACGATGCACGTGGCCGCACTGCCACCCCCGCCGGTCGGCCCCTGCCGGAGGCAAGCGCCGGTTGGCGGCGGTTCCCGATCAACCTGCCGGGCTGATCGCTGTCACCGTGCTGGCCATGCCGCCCGGATGCAGGGTGAACCGCACCTGCTCGCCCACCTTCACCTTTTGCAGTAGCGCCGGCGGGTCGACCTTGAAGGTCATGGTCATCGCCGGCCAGCCGATGGCGGAAATGGCTTGGTGCTGAAGGGTGATCGTGCCTTTGGCGGTGTCGATGGCCTTGACGATGCCTACGCCCTGCGCCTGGGTGGGCTTCGCCGCTTGCATGTCGGCCATGCCGGGCATGTTCGGGTCCATCTGTTGGGCGAACGCGGCGGTCGAGGCCAAGGCCAGCGCGCTGGCGCATGCGAGGGTGAAAACGTACTTCTTCATGGTTGAATCTCCTGGGGTGGATGAAACGTCGGGATGGACTGCGCTGCTTTGCGAAGTCGGTACCGCATCAGCAGACGGAACGCCGCCGGCAGCACCAGCATGGTCAGCAGCGTCGCGGTGACCATGCCGCCGATCATCGGTGCGGCGATGCGCTGCATGACTTCCGAGCCGGCGCCGTGGCCGAGCAAGATCGGCAGCAGGCCAGCGATGATCACCGCCACGGTCATCGCCAGCGGCCGCACGCGCTGCGCGGCGCCTTGGCGGATCGCTTCGTCGAGCGCGTCGACACCGGCCTGCGGATCGAGCGCGAGCTGCCGATCCCAGGCGTGACGCAGGTACAGCAGCATCACCACGCCGAACTCGGCGGCGACGCCGGCCAGCGCGATGAAGCCGATCACCGTGGCTACTGATACCGAATGGCCGAGCAGCCAGATCAGCCACAGGCCGCCGACCAGCGCCAGCGGCACGTTGGCCATGATGAGCGCCGCCTCACTGGTCCGCCGGAACACCGCATAGATCAGCCCGAAGATGATCAGCAATGCCACCGGCACCACCAGCTTGAGTCGTTGCGCCGCGCTGGCGAGGTACTGGAACTGCCCCGACCAGTCCAGCGTGACGCCGGGCGGCAGCGTGACCTGCCGGGCCACCGCGCGCTGCAGCCGGGCGACCACGCCGCCGAGGTTGCTGCTGGCCGTGTCGATGTAGACGTAGGTCGCCAGCTGGCCGTCCTCGCTCTTCAGCATCGACGGCCCCGCCGCAACGGTGATGTCGGCGACCTGGCTCAACGTGAGCTGGGCGCCGTTCGCAGCCACGATCGGCAGCTGCCGCAGTGCCTGCACCGAATCGCGGTCCACCCGCGGGTAGCGCACCACGATCGGAAAACGCTCGCGTCCTTCGATGCTCTGGCCAACCGGATCGCCGCCGACCACCGTGGCGATCAGCTGCTGCACGGCTTCCTGCGTGAGTCCATAGCGTGCCGCCTCGTCGCGGCGGATATGCACGTCGACATAGCGACCGCTGGTCGGACGCTCGGCCACGGCCGAGCTGACCCCGGGCACGGTCTTGGCGACTGCTTCGATGCGATCGGCGACCGTCTGCAGCGTGGTCAGGTCGGTGCCCAGCACCTTGATGCCGATCGGGCTCTTGATGCCGGTGGAGAGCATGTCGATGCGGTTGCGGATCGGCGGCACGAACAGGTTCGTCAGACCCGGCACATGCACGGCCTGGTTCAGCGCGGCCTTGATCTTGTCCATCGTCATGCCGGGGCGCCACTCGCTCTTCGGCTTGAACGTGATGGTGGTCTCGAACATCTCCAGCGGCGCCGGATCGGTGGCGGTGTCGGCGCGTCCCGCCTTGCCGAACACGTGCGCGACTTCCGGCACGGTCTTGAGCATGCGGTCGGTCAGCTGCAGCAACTGCGCGGCCTTGCCGGCTGACAACCCGGGCAGTGCGGTGGGCATGTACAGCAGCGTGCCTTCGTCCATCGCGGGCATGAACTCGCTGCCGAGCTGGCTGAGCGGCACCAGTGCGGTGAGCAGCACCAAGGCGGCCAGCCCCAGCGTGGCCTTCGGAAAACGCAGCACCACGTCGAGGATCGGCCGGTACAGCGCGATCAGGCCGCGATTGATCGGATTGGCGTGCTCGGCACGCAGGTGTCCGCGTACCAGGTAGCCCATCAGCACCGGCACCAGGGTCACCGCCAGCCCCGCGGCCGCCGCCATCGCGTAGGTCTTGGTAAACGCCAGCGGCTTGAACAGCTTGCCCTCCTGGCCTTGCAGCGCGAACACCGGCACGAACGACAGCGCGATGATCAGCAGGCTCACGAACAGCGCCGGACCCACTTCCACGGTGGCCTCGGCGATCAGCGCCCAGCGGGCGGCGCCCTGTGGTTCTTGCCCATCGTGCGCGTCGCGCCAATGCTCCAGGTGCTTGTGGGTGTTCTCGATCATCACGATCGCCGCATCGACCATTGCACCGATCGCGATCGCGATGCCGCCCAGCGACATCAGGTTCGCGGTGACGCCCTGCAGGTTCATCACGATGAAGGCGGTCAACACGCCCAATGGCAACGTGATCACGGCGACCAGCGCCGAGCGCAGGTGACCGAGGAACAGCGCGCAGACCAGCGTGACGACGAGAAACTCCTCCAGCAACTTTCGCCAGACGTTCTCCACGGTGGCGTCGATCAGCTGGGAGCGGTCGTAGGTGGGCACGATCTCGACGCCCGGCGGCAGGCTGCGTTGCAACTGCGCCAGACGCGCCTTCACCGCCGCGATGGTGGCCTTGGCGTTCTGACCCGAGCGCATCACGATGATGCCGCCGACCACTTCGCCCTGGCCGTCCAGTTCGGCGAGGCCGCGCCGGAAGGTCGGACCGCGGCGCACCGTCGCCACGTCGCGCAGCCGCACCGGCACGCCGTTCGCGTTGGCGACGATCGGCACGTTCTCGAAGTCGGCGCGGGTCTTGAGATAGCCCTCGCTGCGCACCATCAGCTCGGCCTCACCCTGCTCGATCACCGAGCCGCCGTTGGCGCCGTTGGCGGCGCGCACGGCATCAACGAGCTGCGCCACGGTGAGGCCGCGCGCGGCCAGCGCCTGCGGATCGGGCACGATCTGCCAGGCGCGGTCCATGCCGCCCAGGGTGGCCACCTCGGCGACACCCGGCACGGTTTTCAGCTGGAAGCGCAGGTTCCAGTTTTGCAGCGCGGTGAGCTGGCCGATGTCGTGTCGACCGGTGCGGTCGACCAGCGCGTATTCGTAGATCCAGCCCAGCCCGGTGGCATCCGGACCCAGTGCGGGATTGACGCCGGCCGGCAGTCGATCGCGCGCCTGGCTCAAATATTCCAGCACGCGTGAGCGTGCCCAGTAGAGGTCGGTGCTGTCGCTGAACAACACATCCACGTAGGAGTCGCCGAAGAACGAATACGCGCGCACCGTGGTCGCGCCGGGCACCGACAGCATGGTGGTGGCCAGCGGATAGGTCACCTGATCCTCCACCACTTGCGGCGACTGGCCGGGGTAGCTGGTGCGGATGATGACCTGGGTGTCGGAGAGATCGGGTAGCGCGTCGATGGACGTATGCCACGCCGAGAACACACCGACCGCCGCCAGCGCCAGCGCGGCCAGCAGCACGAACACGCGATACCGGATCGAAACGCGGATCAGCGCGGCGATCATGGCCGCTGCTCCGGCATGGGCATACCCGGCATAGCGCTACTCGCCGTATGCGCCGGTTCGCTGCTCTGCAGGCGTTGCAACGCGCCAGACAGGCTCGCCTCCGAGTCGATCAGGAACTGGCCAGACACCACCACGCGCTCATCGCTGGAAAGCCCCGCGAGAATCTCTGTGTCGCCACCGGCCGAACGGCCGAGGCGCACCGCCACCGGCCGGAACTGTCCGTTGCCCTCGGCCACGATCACCCGTGGTGTGTCGCTGCCGGTGGCGATCACGGCGCCATCGGGCACCACCAGCTCGGGCCGGGCCGGTGGCGGTTGCAGCTCCACCGTGACGAACTGACCCGGACTCAGCGCGTGATCCGGATTGGGCAGCACGATGCGCGCACGCTGGGTGCGGGTCATCGGGTCGAGGTCGGGCAACAGGGCTTCCACCTGTCCACGAAACACCTGGCCGGGCAGCGCTGTCGCACGCACGGTCACCGGCGTGCCGGTGCGCACCGTCCCCGCCGCGGCCTGCGGCAGCGCCGCCTCCACCCACACCGTGGACAGGCCGTTGAGCGTCATCAGCGTCTGCCCGGCGCCGACTTGCTGGCCTTCGCGCACGTCCAGCGTCGTGACCACGCCGCCCTTCGGCGCGTGCAGGGTGATGTGGCCACCCCGTTCCGAAGCGATGTCCTGCGCGGTCAGGCCCAGCACTTGCAGTCGCTGCCGCGCGGCTGCGCGCAACGCCTGCGCGTCGGCCGAGTGTGCATGCTGCAATGCTCGGTACTCCGAGATCGCACTGCTCCATTGCGGTGCCAGCAGTTCAACCAACGGTTGCCCGGCCTTGACGGTGGTATAGGGCGCGCGCACGTCGAGCTGCTCCACCGTCGCGTCGACGCGCGCACTCACGGTAACGGCATCACGCAGGTTCCAACTCACAGTACCCGGCACCTGGAGCTGGTTTGCCAATACCCGGCGCACCACGGGCGCGGTGCGCACGCCCAGGTTCTGCACGGTGGCCGGGTCGATGTGCACCACGTTCTTGTCGATGCTGCTGTCATCCGCGTACTTGGGCACCATTGGCATGCCCATCGGCGACACGCCGGGGTGGTCGAAGTGCTGCTCGGGCACCATCGTGTCGTACCAGTACAGCACCTTGCGTTGCGCGCCCGCGGACGCGCTGGCCGGCGTCGACGTGGCGCCGACATGGCGCCCACCGACATACCCCAAAGCCAGCAGCACGGCGGCACCCGCCAGCGCACCGATCACGATACCGATCCGTTTCATGGCAGGTTCTCCGAAGACGAAGTGGATTCGGGCAACAGGTAGGCCAAGGCGGCCCAGGCGCGGGCGCGAGCTGCCAGCGCATCGGCGTAGTCGAGGCGCAGCGCGATCTCGTCGCGGCGCGCATCGAGCCACGGTTGCAGCGTGCCGCCGCCGCGGTAGGCGGCCAGCGCCACCCGGCTGCGATCGCGGGCCAGCGGCAGCAGCGCCGTGCGATCGCGTGCGATCTGCCGCCCCCAGCCCTGCCAGGCGGCGACGTCGCGCGCGACGGTTTCGCGTTGCGCACGGCGGGCATCCTCGTGCGCCGACTCGACCGCATCGCGTTGCGCCTGCTTCGCGCTGATGGCGCGGTCTTGCCGGTTGCGGGTGAACAGCGGCAGGCTCACACCCATCTGCACCATCACCATGTCCGACAGATACGGCGCGCGGCGGCCGTAGGTCACGTCCACGCTCCAGTCCGGATGCTTCGAGGCGCGCGCCTGCGCCAGTGCGGCATCGGCCACCTGCTCGCGCGCCTGCCACGCCTGCATTGGCGCCTGCCGATCGGTGTGCTGTTCGAGTTGATCCGGCGCGACCGGCAACTGGTCGAAGTCCGGGGCGTCCGCCAGCGCCGTCGGCGCGTCGCCCAGCCAGCGCTGCAAGGAGGCACGCGCCGCCTGCAACTCCGCGTCGGCCGCCTCGATCCGGTTGGCCAGCGTCAGCGCCTGGGCCTGTGCCGCCAGCACGTCCGCGGCACTGCCGGTGCCGCCGCGCAGCCGCGCTTTGGCGACCTGTACGGCGAGGGTGCTTTCGTCACGCAAGGCATCCAGCAGCGTGCGCTGTTGTGTGGCCGCCCATACGCCGATCCAGGCATCGGCGATGCGCTCACGCACATCTTGTGTTGTAGCGGTGCGCTCGGCCTCGGCAGCGTCGACCTGCGCGGCCGCGAGCGACCGTTCGGCCGTCCGTGCTGCACGCGAGGGGATCGTTTGCATCACGCCGATCGTGCGCATGGTCATCGTGTCCGAGCGCAGGCTGAAGGCGCCCGGGTCGGTGACCGGAAAATTGGAGACGCCGAAGGTCAGCGACGGGTCGGGCAAGCGGCCCGCGCGCACGGACTCCTCGCGCGTCGCATCGAGATCGGCGTTGCGCGCGGTGAGCAGTGGCGTATGGATCACGCCCTGCCGCACGGCGGCGTCGAGCGTCAGGGGTGGCGCACTGGCGGTTTGCGCCGCGGCAACAGTCACCGATCCGCCCAGGATGATAAGCAGCGCCCACGCGCAACGGCGCCGGGCCAAACAGGAAAATAGCATGAGGGTTCACTCCCGTAATCGATCAGGCGTCGCGCCACGCAGGCACGACGGCACCTCGGCGATGGCCGGGAGGCGCTAGATCAACAGGGAGCAGAACAACAGGGTGACCGGTGGCGGCGGCGCACGCAGCCGGTAGTAGCGCTCGGGAACGGAGGTCGCCGGCGTTGGCGGAACGACGAGCGGCAAGGCGGGCGGCAACATCGCAAACAAAGTGGGAGGCACGGTCATGGGCCGCGTGTCGCTGGGTACGGATGCCTGCGCCGCGCAGTGCTGGGCGCACAGAACGTGGTCGCTCGCCGCGTGTTGCATCTCCGGGCAGGTGCCGCGCATGGCGGCATCTCCTGCAACCATGCCCATCGCCATGACCGGCCCCATCAGGGTCGGCGGCATCGTGCAGGCGTACGCCGCCAAGGCCGTCTGCAGACCCAGCATGAACAGCGCACCGACCAGCAGCAGCCCGCGTGTCAGGCGGGCGCGACGAAGCTCACGCAATCGCCATGGGCGCGGTCTGCGTGGCATGAATCGGGTGCGTGCCATGCGAAGTCCGTTACGGATGCGCGTGCCCGTCGCCGGTCGGCTTCGCACCGACCGAGCGGGCCGTTGCAGGCGTCGGTGCGGAAGTCGCATCCTGGCCGGACATGTCCATATCCTTCATGGCCGCCTCACCGTGGGCATGCGCGTCGCCGTCTTCGTGACTGTGGGCGCCACCTTCATCCATGTCCATGTCCTCGTCCGGCGGCGCCTTGGCCACAATCGCCTTGTATTCGGCGGGCGTCATGCCAGGCAGTTTTTCAAGGAAGGCCACCATGCTCCAGATCGTCGGATCGTCGTGGCCCGCCTTGCCCCAGGCGGGCATCGCGCTCATCTTGATGCCGTGCTTGATCACCCAGAAGGCATCCTTCGGATCGACGTGCACCTTGGAGAGATTGGGCGGCTGCGGGTACATGCCGGTCCGCAACTCGGAGTCGTTCACCCCCGGCGAAAGGTGGCAGCCGGTGCACATCGCCGCGTACTGGCCGGCACCTTTCAGGATCAGTTGCGGATCGTCGAGGTTCGGCACGGTCAGATCGTCCGAACGCAAGTGGATCGAGCGGTCGCGTAGGGTTTGCAGCACGGTGAACACAGGCTTGGTGTGATGGTCGTCCGCGCCGATGTTGTACAGGCCGGAATAGACGAACGCGCCGGCGCCGATGGCCAACACGCCCAAGGTGACGGCGACCGTGATGACGTGCGCAGTGTGTTTTTTCATGGGTGTCCCTCAGAACCAGATGCGGACGCCGGCCACGATCTGCCGGTCGAGTACGGGTTGATGATCCTGCCGCGCATAGTCGGCCGTGGTGCCGATGCGGCGAACCCAGTTCACGCCAATGTACGGCGCGAATTGACGATGGAACTCGTAGCGCAGGCGCAGGCCGAACTGCACGTCGGATACGCCACTGCCGATGCGTCGTTGCGGATCGTCCTTGCCGTACAGATTGACCTCGGCCTCGGGCTGCAGGATCAATCGCTGGGTGAATAGCAGCTCGTATTCGGCCCGTAGGCGCGCGGCCGTGCGGCCGTTGGTGCCGACGTAGCCGGTCGCTTCCAGCTCGAACCAGTACGGCGCCAGGCCTTGCACGCCGAACGCGGCCCACGTCCGCTTCGGACCTGCGCCTATGTCTTGGCGAGCACCCAGTTGGGTGCTCCAGTAGGTAGCGATGGCGTGGTTCCAGAACGCTTCCAGATCACCATCGTCGAGCTTGCCGCGACTGCGTTCGCCTTCCGTGCGGATCCACAGCTTGTTCTCGTCGTTACCGTACCAGCCTTCGGCCTCCCAGACCTGGCCGTTCGCGTCACGGCCGTGGAACACTTCCAGTTGGTCGATCAGCAGCATGCCTTGCGATGCGTCGTCGAGCATGTGCATACCCAGCATGGGGCCGTAGCCGACGCCGTCGGAATAGTCCGGGCTGCGCGCGTTCGGTGGTGGACTGCCGCCTTGCATCGGGCCCATCGTCATGCCGGGCATCGCGCCCATACCGGCCATGCCACCCTGTGCCTTTGGGGGCATCGCGCCGTGATCCATGCCGACCATGCCAGCGTGGTCCATCCCCTTCATGCCCTCCGGACTCATGCCGGGCATCGAGGCGTGATCCATACCCGACATGTCACCGGTGGGTGCCGCCGACGAAGCCGGCTTGGCGGGCATCGGCATGCCCTGCATCGCACCGTGATCCATACCCTTCATGTCTTGCATGGTGTGGGAGGCTGGAGTTGGCTGTGCAGCGCGGAGTTTCTTCTTGGCTTTCTTGGCGGGCGCTTTCGTCGCGGGTTTCAGCGTGCTGCTCGCGGGAGCCGGCATGGTCATGCCGGGCATGCTGCCGTGATTCATGCCTGACATGGAACTCATATCCATCGGCGACGTGCTGCTGAACGCTGGTGCGCTCTGCGCGGTGGCCACCAATGGCAACGCCAGCAGGAGAGCGGCCAGTAACAGTGACCGATGTGCACGCAATGGGCGGATGCAACGGTTGATCGTCATGACACCACCACCTCACGGAACATGCCCGCTTCCATGTGATACAGCATGTGGCAGTGGTAGGCCCAGCGGCCCAGGTTGTCCGCGCTCACGCCGTAGGCGATGCGCTGAGCTGGCTGCACGTTGATGGTGTGCTTGCGCACCTGGAACTGCCCGTCCGGGTTCTCCAGCTCGCTCCACATACCGTGCAAGTGGATCGGGTGGTTCATCATGGTGTCGTTGACCAGCACCAGGCGTAGCCGCTCGCCGCTGCGGAAATGGACCGGCTTGGCGTCGGAGAACTTCACGCCGTCGAACGACCACATGTAGCGCTCCATGTTGCCGGTGAGGTGCAGCTCGATCTCGCGGCTCGGTTCGCGCGGGTCGATGGAGCCGCCAATCGTGTGCAGGTCGGCATAGGTGAGCACGCGTCGGCCGTTGTCGCGCAGGCCGGTACCCGGGTCATCGAGGTTGGTGCGTGGCATGTCCACGTGCATGTCGACGCCCGGGTTGTGGTATTCGGTGCGGGCGTGATGCACCACCGGTGCGGCAGCTGTTGCCATGCCGCTCATGTCCATGCCGGGCATATCCTGCATCCCGGCCATGCCCGCCATCCCGGACATGCCGCCGTGTCCGCCGCCCTGGGCCATCGCCCCCATCATGTCCACCATGCTCACAGGCATGCGCGGATCCATCGCCGGCACCACCGCCTGCATGCCGGGCCTTGGCGCCAGCGTGCCGCACGCGTAACCGGTGCGGTCGATGGACTGGGCGAAGATCGTGAACGCCCGGTCTTCCTGCGGCTCGACGATCACGTCGTAGGTTTCGGCCACCGAAATGCGGAACTCGTCGACCGGCACCGGTGCCACATCTTGGCCGTCGGCGGAGATCACCGTCAGCTTCAGGCCCGGAATGCGCACGTCGAAGATCGTCATCGACGAACCGTTGATGAAGCGCAGCCGGACCTTCTCGCCGGGCTTGAACAGACCGGTCCAGTTGCCGGCCGGGGCGGCGCCGTTCATCAGGTAGGTATAGGTGTAGCCTGAGACGTCGCTGAGATCGGTGGAGTTCATGCGCATCTGATTCCACATCTTGCGTTCGGCCAGCGCCTGTCGCAGACCCTGTTCACGCACGTCGCGGAAGAACTCGGGCGCGGTGGGTTGCGCGAAGTTGTAGTAATCGCTCTGGCGTTTCAGCGTGGCGAGGATGTGCTCGGGGTTCTGATCCGTCCAGTCGTTGAGCATCACCACGTAATCGCGCGCGGTGGGGTGTCGCTCCGACCCGGCCGGATCGATCACCAGCGAGCCGTACAGTCCGGTCTGTTCCTGGAATCCCGAGTGCGAGTGGTACCAGTAGGTGCCGCTCTGGCGCACCGGGAAACGGTAGGTGAAGGTTTCGCCCGGCGCGATGCCGGGGAAGCTGATGCCCGGCACGCCATCCTCCTGGAACGGCAAGATGATGCCGTGCCAGTGGATCGACGTGGGCACGCGCAAACGATTGGTGACGCGCAGCGTGACCGTGGTGCCTTCCTTCCAGCGCAGGGTTGGCCCAGGGACGCTGCCATTGACGGTGGTGGCCAAGCGCGGGCGCCCGGTGTAGTTCACCGGCGTTTCGGCGATGTCGAGCGCAAAGTCGGTGCCGCTGAGGATGGCAGGTTGCCCCGCAGTGTTCAGCGCCCAGGCTTTTGACGGGCGCAGCAGACCGAGGGCAGCGACGGTGCCGCCGAAGGCGACACCCTGGACGAAACGACGCCGCGACCAGTCCATCGCGGACGGGGGAAGGATTTTCATGGGCCTCTCCAAGGCAGGCGGCATCCTCGTGGCGATGCCGATCACAGCCGATGGCTACGAGGGTCGACACGCGACCGTCGTGAGCCATGCTCATCGAAACGATGGGAGAGTCAGACCGCCGGCGGTCGGAGCGGTGGCGCGTTCGTCCCCGAAGGGGCCGTTATGCCTGAGGGCATCGCGTAGGTTGCCGTCAATGCCATCGAAGCCGGCATCAATGCCGCCCTCGACAGAAGCGCCGTGGCACACATCGCGGCACAGGCGCACTGGCCAACCGCACCGTTGCAGCAGTCCGCCGAGTGATGGCAGCAGGAATCAGCGGCTGTGGACGTGGCCGCGTGATGGCAATGCATGCCGTGTGCTGCGGCCGCGGCGACCATCGTATGCTCGGCCTGAGCATGCGATGCCATCGGCATGCTCATGGGAGCGGCTGCCACGGATTGGATCACGAGCATCAGCCACGCCAACACGCTCATCGCCCGGAGGCGACGAGAACGCGCAAGCTGACGCAACGAGAATCTCATAGAGTGAGCTTACTCGGGCGATCTGGCCCTCTCAACTCTGGAGGTGGGTTCAAGGGGATTCACGGCTTGCTGAAACCCATATGCAAGGTGATTTTGTCGCCGGCTTTCAGGCCGGCCATGGCGGACGGTGGGAAATGCACCTTCAGGGTCATGCCTTCGGTCGTCACCTCGACCACACCGGTCTTCGCATCCGCTGCCGTCACGGTCGCCGGCATCATGTGCATGCCCATCATGTTGTGGTGCATACCCTTCATGTCCGAGTGCATCGCACCCATCTTGTCCATGCCGCTCGTGGGCGTGCTGTCCTGGGCCAAGGCGACACCACTGAGGGCCGATGCGAGCGCCAAGGCGCCAAGCATCGAAAGTAATGATTTGCGTGAAATGGTCATATAGCCGTCCCAACGATGCGTTGCCAGACGCAACAGTGGGAGCGTGCGCCCAATCGTGTGTACGGACGTTGAAATTCTGGCCGATGATCCACTTTGCTGCAGGCCATGGGGTTACACCTTCAAATAATCCTCGCAGGCCACGATCAGTTCGCGTATCTCGGACTCGGTGGCGTCAGGTCGTGCCCGAAGGATGGTGCACAGTTGCGCAATCTGATCGTTATTCGGGATCAACTCCGACGGACTTTCCCACATCCAGTCGATCACGATCGGCAGGAGCTGGGTGGCCGGCAATGTCGCCACCTCCTGGCGGGTGGGTACGTACATACCCATCCAAAAAACCGGGCTATCCAAACCATGGCTTTCCCGGGCAGCCTGGAATGCGCTCGCCGGCATGCCAAAGCGATCGTCGGGGTCAGTCATGGCACATCTCCGTGAGGCACCGAGGTCGCGATGCGTGGTTTGGTGGTACTGGCATGGCGCGCATCTTCTTCCGCATGAACGTAGATCGACGTCGTGCCAATGGAACTGTGGCGGAGGTTCTGCTGAATGTGATGGATGGGTGTGCCGTCCTCGGCCTGGTGCGTGGCGGCCGTATGCCGCAACCAATGCGTCGATGCGCGGCGCACTCGTGTGGCCTTGACCTCATCCTGCCGCTGCAGTGTCTCGGCCACGCGTCGGAAGGTGTCCTTGACGACCTGATAGACCGCCGTGGGCGTCAGCGGGGACGGACGTCCGGCGATGCCCAGAATGGCCGGGATGTTGCCGTCGCCCGAAGGCAACGCGGGCAGTCCGTGGAAGCGCCGATAGCGTGCGAAGTCGTCCATGAGGCCATCGCCCAGGGGAATGGTGCCTTCGACGCCACCTTTCCCCACGGTATGCAGCCACCACCGTCCCCGAAGATGTTGGAAATCACCTTCGCCGGCGGCCGCCGCTTCGGCAGCCCGCAGCGCAGTCTCATAGAGAAAACGAAGCACCCAGCGAGCGCGTTCGTGGCGTTGCCGTTCCCGCGCTGTGTCCTGGGGCCAATCGTCGACGACGCGCAGCACCTCTTCCCAGAGAGCACGGTCCAGATAGCGTTCGATCGTGCGTCGGGTGCCGCGGCGCGCCCGTCGTCGCTGCAGCACAAACGGGCTGCCGGCGAGATAGCCGGCGCGCACGAGGTAGTTGAACAGTCCGGCGAGGATGCCCAGCGCCTGGCGGCGACTGCGCTCGGCCAACGGCCCGACGAACAGTCGTCGATGCTCACCCCGGCGGGCGAGACCGGCATCGCACCAGGTCGCCGGTGGCTGGGCGAGAAACGCCTCATACGCGATCACATCCTCGCGGGTGAGACTGGACACCGGTTTGCCACGCACTTGCGTGGCCCAGAGCAGCAGCCGCTCGGCCTCTTTGCGGTAGCTGCGGAAGGTATGCGGCGAGTCGTGATATTCCGCCAGCCACAGGCCGATGGCGGCCACGTCGTCGTTGGCGGCGATCTGCCGCGCCACGCTGGCCGGGGCTCGGTTGCTTCCGTTACCTCCCGACAGGGCGGGCGGCAAGGTGAGGGGCCACGTCATAAGGCTCAACAAGGGCTCAGTCATGCTTTCCGATGTCCGACACCACGGGAAACGCAGCGTACTGCCAAAAGACTTTCGATTATGGGAGTTATCGTAAATTTCCTGAATGTATAGTTATATATATAACGTAATACTGTGATATACATTGTTTGAATTTTCCAAAAACGACCCGCCGAGTGACTGGAGCCGCCATGAGCCGTGTCAGTGACACCCGCCAACGTACCCGCGAAGCCGCCGCTGCCCTGGTCGCAGACGGCAGACGCCCCCACGAGCTCACTGTCGACCTGATCTATGCCACCATCCAGCAAGGCAGCCGGACCACCATCAACGATGAGTTGAAATTGTGGAAGGATGAGCGCGCCAAGGCCGACGCCCTCGGCGCCGATCTACCGCCGGCGATCGCCGATGCCATGCGCGCACTCTGGGTGGCAGCCGTGGAACAGGGGGAGCATGCCTTCAACGAGCACCGCCAAGCGCTGGAATCCGATCTGGAAGCACAGAAGCGTGCGTACGATGCCGTTGTCGTCGAACGAGATGCGGCGCAGGCCTCGGTTCACCAACTGCAGCACGAGGTCAGTCAACTTCGCGAACAGAGCATTGAGATCCAGCAGCAGCTCGCCCGAGAAATCGAGGCCAAGCGTGACGCCCTTGCCCGGGTTCAGTCATTGCAGCACGAGGTGGCGACCGTTCGCGCCGACATGGCCCAGCAACTGGACACCGCGCGGCAGGTTCACGACCGGTTGACCACCGACTTCCAGGCAACGATAGCCGCCCGCGATGCCGCCTTTCAGGCGGAGCGGGACAAGGCCAACGAACGCATGGAGGCTGCCCAGGCGCGCATGCTGCAGGAAACCGATGCCGCGCGTGAAGGACAGCGGCACGCCGAGCAGCAATTGGCCAAACTGCGGCAACGCAGTGAAGACCAGCAGGCCAATCTCACCGAATTGCGCCTGGACATGGCGCATCTTCGTCGGGAATTGACGGAGGGCGAAGCGCGCTTAGCAGCGATGGCCACCATCACGGGAGAGCGCGACCAGCTTGCCTTGGCGCTGGCTGACGCACGGGGACAGGTCAGTGGCTTGACGGCTGCACTTCAATCAGCGGAAGCCCGCGCAGTGGCCGCAGAGAACCAGATGACCGTGGCTCACAAACGCCGTCCATCCAAGCAAAAATGAGAGCTGCGTTGATACGAAATACTATGATCTGTAAAGACTTTTCGTGCTTATCCCGGTTTTCCGTTCCGTTGCTCCCCAAACCCCAGAATGCCCATGAGCCGTGTCAGTGATACCCGCCAACGTACCCGCGAAGCCGCTGCCCAGCTCGTTGTCGGCGGCAAACGACCCCACGAAATCACGGTCGACCAGATCTATACGGCCATCCAGCAGGGCAGCCGCACGACGATCAATGACGAGTTGAAGCTGTGGAAGGACGAACGTACAAAAGCGGACGCCCTCGGCGCCGATCTCCCGGCCGCTGTGGCCGATGCGATGCGCACCCTGTGGGTGTCCGCTGTCGAGCAGGGCGAAGCGGTATTTGCCGAACAGCGGGGCGCCTTGGAGACCGCTTTGGCGGAGGCCGAGCAGCAGCGGAATGCAGCCCTGCAAACGCGCGCCGATGCCATGGAGATGGCGACAGCACTGACCGAACAGTGCGAAACACTTCGACATGAAGTTGCCGCGCAGCAAGCGCGCGTGGAGACCGAGATGGGTGCGAAGAACCAAGCTCTGCAGGATGGGCAGGCGCTGCAACAAAGGTTCATCACCTTGCAGACCGAGACGGCTGAACAGATCGAACGTATCCGTCAAGCTCAAACCGAACAGGCCGAGGAATTCCAAGCCGCGATCGCGAGCCGAGATGCGGCTTTCCAGATCGAACGCGATAAAGCGAATGAGCGACTGGAGATCGCGCAAGCACGCATGCTGCAGGAGATCGACGCCGCACGCGAAGGCCAGCGGCGCGCGGAAAACCAGCTGACCAAAGCGCGAGAGCGACTGGAACAGCAGCAGGCCAGCTTGGCGGAGCTACGCTTGGATGCAGGGCGCCATCGTCGCGAGTTGGCTGAGCGTGATATCCGCCTTGAAGCACTGGCCACTACTGTCGCAGAGCGGGATCGGATGGTCATCGAGTTGGCCGCAGTTCGCGGGCAATTGGAAGGGATGGGCACGGCGGTGCAGTCGCTCGAAGCCCGGGCGAAAGCCGCAGAAGCTCGGTTAACTCAGACACCCGCACCGCCTCGAAAACGCCGGCAACATTAGAACATCGAAAGACGCGCTTTACATTTTTGGGGGTTGGGCAAAATTAGCCTGGTGCGTCCCCGGCGCGTAGGCGTAGGTGCCGCCAGCGAGGCCTGCGCCCGCCTTGCTCAGCCGGTCGCCCGTCTTGTTGTAGGTGTACGCCTCGACCACCGCGCCGGCGGCATCCCGCACGCCGGTCAGCCGCTGCAGGGCGTCGTAGCTGTAGGTTTCCGAGTTTCCGCGCCGGACAGCGCCGTGATGTTGCCCAGCACGTCGCGGGTGAACTGGAGATCCACCGCGGCGCTGGTCACCGCGGCGATTTCGCCGTTCGCATCGAAGGTGCGGGCGACGGTCTGGCCATTGCCGAGCGTGTAGCTGGCCACCGGCCCGAAGGGTGCGTAGTGGACGTTGGTCGCGATCGGCTGCGCATTGCCGCCGCCGGGCGGGTGCAACGTCGCCGCGGCCACCTGCCCCGCCGCGTCGTGCGTGTATGCCACGCGCGCGCCGCTCGGGTAGGTGATCGAGGCGAGGCGTCCGGCCGGGGTGTAGGCATAGCCGATGACGCTGGCTTTGCCGGCGATGGTCTGCGTCTTGCGCGTGACCTGGCCCTGCCCGTCGTAGCAGTAGACCGTGGACACCCCGCTCGCCTCGACCACGCGCGTCAGGCGCCCGATCGGCAATGACGCGGCGCACCCGGTGATCGTGTCCGGTTCGTCGTAGGTGTAGACGGCGTTCTCCGCGGCGTTCGGGTAGCTCTCGGTCAGCACGCGGCCCAGCGCGTCGAACGTGCGGGTCGTGGTGATTCCGCGTGCGTCGGTGGCCGTCAGCGGGTTGCCCGCATCGTCGTAGGTGAATCCCGATTCCGCGGTGTCGGGGCTGTGCTGGCCGGTGAGGTTGCCCAGGCCGTCGCGGTCATAGATGGTCGGCAGGCCGTCCGGGTCGCTCACGCCGACGAGCTGGTTCAGCGCGTCGTAGGCCATGCTGGTGGTCGCGTTGGCAGTGCCGGCGTCGGTGCCGCCCACGTCGTCCACGGACGACACCAGACGGCCCAGCGGATCGTAGCTCCAGCGATGCGACACGCCGCGGCCGTCGACCGCCGAGGTCGGCCGGCCCGAGGCGTCGTAGCCGTAGCTCTGCACCGTGCGGCCCAGAGCGTCGCGCAGCTCCTTGACGTGTCCCAGCGCGTCGAACACGCGGGAGAGGCTCCGGCTCAGCGTGCCGCTGCTGTCGTGCACCTCCTCCTTCACCCGGCCGCCGGCCGCGTCGAGTGTGTAGTGGATCGTGTTGCCCAGCCCATCGCGCACGTCGGTGAGCCGGCCCAGCGCGTCGTGGGTGGTGTGCAGCACCACGCCGTCGGCATCTGTCACGCTGGCCAGGAACCCGCCGGCGTCGTAGGTGAACGCCGTGGCGCGGCCGCCAACGTTCGTGGCCCGCATGCGCCCGCGCGCGTCGTAGCTCAGCGTTGTCTGGACGCCGTTGGCGTCGGTCAGCGCGATTGGACGGCCGGCCGCGTCGTAGCGGTCGATCGACTGGGTGTGTCCCACGGCATCGGTCATCTGGTGCAGGTCACCGGCGCGGTAGTCGCAGCTGGTGGCCGCACAGCCCGGCGCCGGCGCCGTACGGTAGGCGTAGCTGGTGACTCCGCCGCCGGGCGCCTCGGTGCCCAGCAGCTGGCCGACCACGGCGCAGCCTCCGCTTCCCACATCGCCCGATTCGCAGTAGACCCGCGTCTCTTCGCGGCTGCGAGCGGTACGCGGATCGGTGACGGTGATCGCCACCGGCTGGCCGCGCCCGTTGTAGGTGACCTCGGAGCGAAGCACGGCGGTGCCGGCGGCGTCCTGAACGGTCACGGTCGCCGGACGGGGGGTCGTGCCGGTGCTCCAGGTCGTCACGGTGGTGCGCTTGTCCGGCAGGGATGTGTTGCCGTTCTTGCTCTCGGCCTCAACGCGCGTCAGCTCGAGGCCACGCGCGTCGTAGGTGGTGCGCGTCACCACGCCATCGGGATTCGTGTAGAGCGTGTAGGAGCTGTCGCTCGCATAGGTCCAGGTCTCCGAGCTGACGAGCGTCGCCCCGTCGTAGACCTTGCGCGCGAGTGGGCGGCGCATCAGGTCGTTGGAGAACGTCCACGCGACGCGTCCCTCGCCGGACTGGGTGACCTCGGTCTGAGCCACCGCGCCATAGGTGAGCGTCGTGGTGCTGGCGCCCGGCTGGATGCTGGCGACCACCCGACCGGACTCGTCGTAGGACGCGTCCAGGACGCGCCGGCCGGCTGCGTCGGTCACACCGGTCAGGTGGGTCTGAAAGAAGGAAGAAGAGCAGCTGGAGGACGCCCCCACGCACAGGTGGTCGACCTCGCCGTAGGCGTACTGGCGACTCTTCCCGTCAGGGAACGTAACCGCCGTGAGGCGCTTCGCGGCGTCGTAGGTGTAGGTGGCCAGCTCGACCCCGGCATCGTCGCGCACGCCGGCGAGCATGCCCTGGTCGTAAACGAAGGTGAGGGAGCGGCCGGTGGCGTCGTGGGCGGCGAGGATCTGGGCGCCAGCGACGTCGAAGGTCAGCTGCTGGGAGGGATCGTCGGCCGGCCCCATGCTGCGCAGCGCGCCGGTGCTGTCGAAGCGGATGGCATCGCCGGCGTTCGTAGTGAGCAGCCACCCACCGTCGGTTTCGCGCTGAAGCACCTGGTCGCGCGCTCCAACGGCGGCCATGACCGACGTGCTGCCCGCGATGTATTTGAACTGCACCACGTCGTTCCGCGCGGTGCGCAGCTCCCCGAGCGAGGACGGGCTCACCGAGGTCGGCGGGGTCAGCCGCAGCGTCCAGGCGTGCGACCACGTCGGGCCGAGGCCGCTCTGTGCCGGCGTCTCGTGGCCCGACGCGTACATCCGCGTGAAGGGGTGGCCACGCCAAGTGAAGTCCACCTCAGTCAGGAGCTTCTCGCCGGTTGCCGGCGCGCAGGGGTGGTCCGTGTGCGGGCACGACGTAACGTTTTCGAGGGACTGCTTGCGTAGCAGCACGCTGCCGCCATTGCATACACGGGGCCATTGCGCACTGCTGGGGCCGGTGGCTGGCGTGAATCCGGCGGGGCACGTCAGGTTCGCGGTCCAGCGCAGCTGGTAGTAGCGCTTCGAGATCGAGCCGGTCGAGCCGCACGTGCGAGTCTCCAACACGAGCGTGCGCGGAGAGTCCGGGTTGAACATGCTCCCAGAGGCGTATCGGAACTGGGTCACGCCGCGGACGACATAAGGATTGTCGCCCCAGCTGTAGGGCGCCGCCGGCGCGGTGCCCGTGATCGAGCTGGACACGAGGCACGTCGTGGTGCCGTCGACCACCCTGCTGGTGATGGCCTGGACAAGGGCTGCCTCGCTGCTGCAGTAGCTCCCGAGACCCGGGTCATCGGTGTCGCACGCAAGCGAGGTAAACGAGGGCGTCCTGTAGACGTTGGTCCACGGAGTGCCAATCTGCTGCGACGTGCAGTAGGTTAGCGCGGTGGCTGCGCTTTCGCGGGAGACTCTGCATAACGCGAGCGCGTCATTCCAGTAGGGATTTGCCTCCCTGAGGGCGCTCTGCGCGGCGCCGAGGCTCGCAAAGTTCTGCCCCTCGTAGGTGTACCGGAGATCTGTGGCGGAGGCGCCGCAGGTTTCAAGGAATGCAGCAAGGACAAGCCCAAGGTGCACAGGGCGGTGATAGCGAGCGGAGCACGGCATAGGTGGACCAACGGCGGGGCGCTGAACTGCGCGGCACCGCAGACGGTAAGGCGCAACCACCTTGATCACCGCGCAAAAGGAGGGCGTCGGTGGGGTCCCTTTTCTCGGCACGAGACGAGCTGGCACCCAGGTGCATGACGGCTTCCCTTCGCCGGACTGCCCTATCCGTGTTCCGCGCTCAACTCCGCCGCGACAGCGGCGCGGCTGGGACGTCGTAGGTGCGCATGAGGCGGTCGGCCAGGTGGGCTGGAATGGGGACTGCAAAGACGACCAGCTCGGGTTGTCGCGTACGCAGGCCAACCCTCACCAGCCACGCCTGCAACCAGCTCAGCGGCGGCTTCCAAACCAAGGTAGCGCCGCTATCAGACCGGTCTACGCATGCGCCATCCACCTGAAGATTGTGAAATGCAAAGATCAACTGGGCGCTGGAATCGCCTTCTGGCGCCGAGAACGCGACGATCGAGAGCGATTTGAGCGCGTCGCCGCTGATGTGCAAGGTCGCAGCGTAATGGCCGCCGCCGTGGATCCATTCAATGCGGTATGAATCGTTCATCAGGGTTCCGGTCGGGGCCGCATCGGCGGTCTATTGGAAGGACGGTTGCTGGTCCGATCACGACTCGACGTCGGCTGTGCTTTGGCCGGCGAGTGGGCCGTGAAGCCCGGCGTCCGTGCGGAGCGCTCCTCCACCATCAGTTTCCAGCGGCCTTGTTGATGGCACCCATGGCCGGTAGGTTGGTGGCCAAATCCTGCGCGAGCTGCCCCAGCTCCGCTCGCACTCGGCTGCGTGTGGACTGATACCGGGCCAGTTCGCCGGAGAGCGCGACACAGCCGGGGATCGAGGCCTGCGTGGTGCATGGGTTGTTCGCTACCTGGCGGTCCAGGTCCTGAATGTGCTCGTGTCCCATCTGCACGTCTTGCTCGACCTGCAACCGGAGGAGGTTCAACTGAAACGCGAGCTGCCCGACCCGAAAGCCCGCTTGCGAGGAGTCGAACTCTCGATTCGCTGCTGCGAGGCGGCGCTTGGCCGCCAACGCCTGCCGCGCGGTCGCGACAAGACCTTCCTCTTCCTTGCGCACGTCGTCAGGACCGCGGGTGTTAGCGGCTATCCGCCCGTTGTAACTGGACAGTGCCTGCGTCAGCTCGGCGACCCGCTTCAGAGCATCCGCAGCGCGCCTCTCTTGAGCCAGATCCCGCTTCCGATCCGCGCCAGCGACCTCGAGCGCGTGAGAGGACTGCTCGAATCCCTCCATGGTCCCGGAAGAGAGGCGGAGCAGGCCCTCTGGCATCGCCAGGTTGATTCCGCTGGACGTCACCTCGCCGCTGACATTCCGCGTCTGACCGAACATCGCGTTGGACTTGAGCGTGAGCGCGATCGACTTGCTCCGGCCGTCCACGCTTCCATCGGTGATGCTGAAGTCGACACGCGTGGTGTCGCCCGGCGGGGTGAGCTGCACGGCGGACAGCGTTCCCATCAGGCGATGATCCGCATCCTCGGTCAGCTGCAGCATCACGGCGGCGTGGGCATCGCTCGCCGTGTAGGTTCCCGACAGCGAATGGGAGCCACATCCGCCCAGGGTCAGCGCTGCGAGTATCAGCGCCACCATTCTGACGTTCATCTGCCCTGCCCCTGTGCTGTCCCTGTGCTGGCGCCGATACTACGCCGTCACCACCGGCGTGATCATCCAGCTGGCGCCGGACTGACGCTGCGCACCTGATCGATCCGCGAGAGAGCGAAGACTCGCCGGCCGTCGACGGTGCAATCCCCGACCAGGCAGTAGGTGCTCTCGCCGGCGACCTCACTCATCTGAAGCCACCTTGGACGCACCGTACGTTCGCGCCAGCCGGTACCGTCCTCCTCCTGGTGCAGGAACGCGATCAGGCCACCGGCCAGCATCGCACGCCGGAGATAGCCTTCCAGCTCCTCACCGGCGCGGCGCGGCGCGGCGACCTTGGTGGTCGCGCTTGAGGCGCGCGCCTGATCCCACAGCTGCTCCACCTCTTTCTCGCGGCGTGCGGCTGCGCGCGCCAGCATCGCCTCAAGCAGCGCAATCGTCCCCATGCCGGCGAACAGGCCCGCGGGGACTCCGAGGAACGCCTGCCCCGATGTCACGCCGCGGTGATAGGAGCATGCCCCGCGGCGACCGATGGCGTCCGATGAGGTGCCGTCGGAGCATCTTGGGCCGGGCACGATCGCCGCCACGCCGCAGAAGACACCCACTGCGACGACAATGCCGACCAGCCATATCCAGCCCGTTCCACTGCTGGGTCTTGTCTCTTTCATACCTTGATCCTGGCAGCGATGCCCGCGTCGTTACTCGGAGACGATCTCGAATCCGCGTTCGGCGGCGGCCTGCGCCAGCCTGCGAAGGAATGCGTCGTTGTCCATCCCGGCCGCAACGTCGCCATAGGTGGGCCACGGCTCGCCGAGCAGATACAGGGACAGGACGTTGGAGAGCTGACCGCGCAGCTCGGTGTCGTCCACGCCCGATTCCTCGAGGTCGTCGACCAGCTCGTCCTCGCCTTGGAGCAGTTCGCGCACCTGATCGACGGTAAGACGCACGCCCGTCACCTCAAGAGCTTCGGCGATGTCAGTGGCCAGCTCGCTATCAATCGCTGTCGTCATGCGCCCTACTTCGGCTGGCTGGCCAGCGCCGGCACATCGCCGATGCCCGTGTGGTGATAGCGGTCCTCTCCCGTGGACGCGCGGTGCGTCTTCCACTGCCCGGTATCCGCGCCCCACTTCACGCCATCACCGTGATGGTCGTAGGAGAAGCCACCGGCGCGCAGCGCGGGGACCAGTAGGGGAAACTCTTCGCCGGTGCCGTCGCCGGCCTCGAAGACGAGGCCTTCGGGATCCACGAGGTTCGCGGCCACACCCTCATAGACGAGTGCGCCGAGCACTTTCAGGTCACCAAACGCGGCGGCTTTGAAACGTATTACGCGATTTGCCATTGCAGCTCCTTGTCTCCGTCATGCGAGTGCCTCGCATGCGTGTTTTCTGCGGTACCGAATAGGCTGACCCAAGCCGTCTCGCCTCTGCCAGCAGGTAGCCATGTCGCGTGCGGCGCGGCCGGACTCGTCAGAGAGTTGCCCTCTCCAACGGGGACACCCAGTCGGGCTCACCGCACCCAGTCATGAGCATGAAGATGTCCTGTGAGGGATCGTCGGTCGATGCGGGAACAACGTGCTTCGCGCCGGCCGGGTCATAGACCCGATAACTTCTCTCCATCGTCGGATGCCCGTAGTCGTCATCGACCAATGACGCGGAGCCGATTCGGGCGATCCATCCCCTCCAGCGAACCGTGTTCCCGCGATTCACCAGGTGCTCGTGAATCACGTCGCACGAGATCTGGTCTACGTCGATGGGGCGCAACCGCTCGTAGGCCTCAACGTAGCTGGAGCGGTGCTCAAGGAGCGGCCAGAACGGAGACTCGCGCAGATCCTGCCCGGTCGAACGCCCACGCCTCCCAGCACGCCTCATGCCGTCTGCAACTTGATCATTGAGGACAACGAAAGGGTGGGAAGTGCGGTCAATCAACCATGCGTCGTGGTCGCTCAACGGCGGGGCGTTGCCAACGGCTTCGCGCAAGCGGAGGTCGATCGACAGGCCGACAAGCTCGTATACCTCCTCGAAGGTCATTGGTGTCTTCATGCGGTCGTTCCCCTCCGATGGTCGACCTGCGCTGCACCTGTGACCGACACGTTAAAGCCGGCCGGACCAACCTTCCATGCGAGTGTGCGGCCGATGACCTCGGTTGCGAGTTGTTGTCCGGCCCGTACACGCGGTGCGGCGAAGGCCCCGACGAGTAAGGGCCCTGCGACGCACACCCCAAGGAGCGTACGAATCATGCGGACGCCGGTGCGTTTGTCCATGTCATGTGTTCTCCATTGGCGTGACGATGCCGGGGATTCGCTCAGAAGCCGGCGGTGAATGTGTCCTCAGCGCCGCGATGCGCATTCTCAAAGCGAGTGTATCTCCCCAGGAATGCGAGTTTCACCGTATCCGTCGGGCCGTTGCGCTGCTTGCCTACGATCACTTCCGCAAACCCTTTGTCCTCGGAGTCGCGGTTGTAGTACTCGTCCCGGTAGATGAACATGATCAGGTCCGCATCCTGCTCGATCGCACCAGACTCGCGCAGGTCAGACATGACCGGCCGCTTATCGGCTCGCTGCTCCAGCGAGCGGTTGAGCTGGGACAGGGCCACCACGGGCACGTTCAGTTCCTTGGCCAGCGCCTTGAGGCTGCGGGAGATCTCCGAAATCTCGGTCGCGCGATTCTCCGAGTTGCCGGGCACCTGCATCAGCTGCAGGTAGTCGATGACGATGAGCGCCAAGCCGCCCTGTTCGCGGTGGAGCCGGCGTGCGCGCGATCGCAGCTCGCCCGGCGATAGCGATGGCGTGTCGTCGATGAAGATCTTGGCGCTGGTGAGCTTGTTCACAGCCTCAGTGACGCGGGGCCAGTCCTCCTCGGCCAAGTCGCCCGTACGCAGGTGCTGCGCATCGATCCGGCCCATGGATGAGATCAGGCGCAGGCCAAGCTGCGACGCAGACATCTCCATCGAGAAGACCACAACGGCTCGTTTGCTCGTGACGGCCGCGGACTCGGCGACATTGAGCGCGAAGGCCGTCTTGCCCATGGAGGGGCGCGCCGCGACGATCACGAGGTCACTGGGTTGCAGGCCGGCCGTCAGCTTGTCCAGATCGGCAAAGCCGGTGGCGACGCCCGTGAGTTGGCCGCGGTTTTCGTAGCGGTGCACGAGGACCTGGAAGGCAGCTCTCGAGACATCCGTGGAACTGTGGATCTCCTTCCTGCCTGTGGCGTTCCCTTCAGCGATCTTGAAAATGGCCTGTTCGGCCTGCTGGACGATCTCCTCGGCATCGGCGGCATAGGGCGCGAGAGCGTCCTGGGTGATCTTGGTGCTCACGTCGGCCAGGCGCCGCAGTGTGGCCTTGTCGCGCACGATCTGCGCATAGGCGACGATGTTCGCGGCGCTGGGCGTGATGTTCGCCAGGTGAATGACGTAGCTGGGTTCGATGCCCCGAGCATGCTGGTGTCGACCAAGCCAGTCGGAGAGCGTGACCGCGTCGGCCGGCGCGCCTTGCTCGTTGAGGTCGACGATGGCCTCGAAAAGGATGCGGTGGTCGCGGCTGTAGAAGTCGTCGGCCGACACGACGCCGGCGATCGTATCCAGCGCCTCGGTGCTCAGCAGCAGGCCGCCAATGACCGCCTGCTCAGCTTCGCGTGAGTTAGGGGGTACGCGGAGCCCTCTGGGCGGCTCCTCATAGGAGAAGGGTTGATCCTGCAGCTGTGCGTTCATGGGCTCTGCGGTTGTTTCGACCCTTCCACCCTGCATGACGTTTCGCTGGTCACCAAACGCTCCCGCGGGGCCGCCTGAAGCTCTCCAAATTGACTTCGCGGCGGCAACGCAGCCCCGTCGCTGGCTGCCCGCCTCTCGCTCCTTGGAAGACTACCGGCGAGGGGCGATGAGAGTCAGGGCAACGCTGACCCCGGCGACCGTCCAGCAGACGATGAGGATGCCCGTCCAGGGCACGTGACTGTATGTGGCGGCCAGCTCTGCGTAGGTGCACTCGAAGGACTCAAGGCCGCAGGTCTTGTTCGCCACTGGCGCGGGCAGTAGCACCCAGAATATCAACCGCGCGAGGGTTGCGATGGAGGCGCCTGCAACGGCGAGTCCAGCAAGGCCCTAATGCTTCGTGACGGCCGCAAGGCCGAGGACAGGCGTGAGAATGATCCCCACGGTGCCGGCGCCCATCAGTAGCTGCGCGATCCAGCTGTGATTCTTCTCTGACATGGTCAAGCCTCCTGGCTCGATGGATGGATGGGGAGTGGCCTGCCGGTCCGCACGGGAGCCGCGGTCCGTCACCGCGACGCCACCAGCTCAATGCCGGCCACGTGCTGTTGCAGGACGCGACGTGCGACGGCCCAGACCTCTGGGGCGAGGTGGAAGGCGATCCGGTCACGGTGGAGCACCAGCCGCACCGCGGTTCCAATGGCGTGCAAGTCGCCGTCGCCGTACTGCTTGGTCATGTAGCGCAGTCGCTTCACCACGGCGCCACCGGCTTCCTGCAGGCTTACGGCGTGGGGCGCCTGCCCGCACACGGCACACATCGTGGCGAGCGAGATCAGCGCACGGTCGATGCTGGCCACTTGCGCAGGCGTCAAGTGCCACGGCATTTCCTGGTCCTGTCGCGTGAGGTGGGAATAGACCACAGTGCCGAAGTCACTGGGGCCGTGGGACAGAACCCAGGCGGTCGGCATGCGCATGCCGACGCTGACGATCAATTCTTCGGCCGCTTGCTTTCGTGCGTCGTCCGGGACGCTCTCGGGCGTGAGGCGGACGATCACCCGGCGGAGGAACTCTCCGAGAGAGTGGCCCCGCGCGTAGCGGATTTTCTGAAGTGCGTGATCGAGCGCGCCGAGCGTGTGGCGCGGAGGCTGGGTCGTCCAGTCGATCAGGTCCTCGACCGGGACGCTGGCCTTAGCGCCCATCGGGTCGAGCTCGGGGCGCGCCCGGAGCATCAGCAGCGCGGCAAGCTGGCGAAAGATGTCCTGAGCCGACGCGGTGCGTTCGAGGGCGTTGTTGAGCATGGCCGTCTGGCCGGGAAGGTATCCCAGCCCGCTCAGCGTTCCCACCAGCGCGATGGCGTTCTCCGCGGCGGCTTGGAGGCGATCGAGATGCGCGAGATAAAGAGCGTCGAGGGACGTGGCCAGCGCGCACAGACCGTTGCTCTCAGGGCGCGCGACCCCGGGGGCAATATCGGAGCTGGGCTGCCCGCGCAGATCGGCTGAAGCGTCATTCACCGGGTCTTGCCTGTCATGGATTGGTTATGGATGTGCCCATGGCAGCGCTGCCTACGGCTCCGCGCGACGCGGCGCTGCCCGCCCGGGACACGGGTTGTCAGGCGTTCTGGGCGGTCGACGAACCATCGGCAACGCGCAACTGCTGAAGCAGCTTCTGGCGCGTAACCACCGGATCATGCTTGACGGTGAATGCGCGGATGGCGCGGATGTCTCGCTGCCGGATGACCTTGTCCTCCTGCAGCCACGACCGCACCGTGTCTGCGATCAATGGGTAGCGAGCGACAGCGGTCTGCAACCACTCCAGGTCGCCGTTATCCGCTTTGCGGAAGTCATCCTCTACGCGCGCGCGCTGGATCGCCGGATCTTGCTCGCGGACCCATCGATTCAAGGCGCCCGCCACCACGCACATGCCGATTACGGCGACGGTGGCTCCGATCCACTGCATATCTGTTTCATCCGTCGAGCTGCGGGCTACGATGAAGCCTGCCGCGATGAGATTTACAGCGACCATTCCAAGGAAACTACTCAGCTTCAAGCGGCCGACGACTGGCGGGAGGTCGGGGTGGGCCGACAGGCGACGGTCCTTGTCGGCGGCCGCCTGTTCGTGGCTGAAACACTGGTGATCGAAAGTCATCAGGAGATTCCTCGTAACCATTTTGCGGAGATGCAGGGCACGCGCGACAAGCATTGGTCGACATGACGTGCTACTTCGGATGGGTCTGCCCCACTCGCCCGTCAGGTTGCGGGGTCGGGCGCGCCCACCTCGCTACGGAGCTTCTGCAATAGCTCGCGCCGAGCAACGATGGGTTCCTGTTTGACCGTATACGCGCGAATCGCCCGGAGATCGCGTTCGCGGATACCCTTCCCGGCGCCCAACCAAGACCGCACGGCGTCGCCAACGGCGGGGTACTGCTTCGCCACACCATGCAGCCATGCGAGATCCTCGTTGCTGGCCTGCCGATACTCGGCCTTGATGGCGTACCGGCGGATTGCCGGATCTGTCTCCAGCATGTGCCGGTTCCAGGCGAGCCCAGCCAGGATGATGGATGGGGCGACGAGGGTGATCCCGATCCAGACGCCAGCCCCTTCACCAGACGTCATGGACAAAGACAGGCTGCCGGCGAAGAAGCACACCAGGGCCGCCGTGACGAGACACGCGCTGCGGGACATTGATCCGACGGCTGGCGGGTAGTCTGGATGCTGCGCCAGACGTTGGCGCAACTGGGCCTGCGCTTCGGTCTCCGTCAGGCAGTTATGGCTGAACGTCATGGTGTGGTCCTCATAGTCATGGAAGCAGAATGCCCCGTGCTCGGGGTAGCCGCGCGCTGAAATGCGCCGGTCCGCGCGGCTGTTTTCCCCGGCCGAGAGCTGTTCGCGGCGGGCCTACAGGGTTTCAGGGCTGCCCCTCAGTGGAGACGGGCGAGGCCGTGCGCGGCGGCGGCGGTGGCGCCGCTGATGGAATACGGCAGCGCCACGGTGTGGCCTGGCTGGAGGATCGTCGTTGCGTCGATCGTCGGGCCGTCCGGGGTGGTCACCAGCTGGCCGATGTGAACAGCGGCGTGCCCGTTCGGCTCCTGCAGGTGGAACAGGATGCAGGCGCCATCACCCTCGGTGACCGGCGCGCAGGCGACCACACAATACCTTCGAGTCGTGGCGCCTTCGATCGCATTGAGGATGCGCTCGACGCCCATCACGTCGGGCACGGTCTGCACGAAGCGTGCATGGCCCTGCTTCGTGGTCAGCATCAGGAAGTGGACATCGCGCAGCGCCCGCTCCACGGTGTCCAGCGACTCGACCAAGGCTCGAGCAATCCGCCGAGCCTTGGCCAGCAGCTCGCCGCCCGCGGAGGACACCGCGGACGACTGGATCGTAAGGATGGTTCCACTCATTCGGACTCCCTGTCTTCTTGCCTGTTATCCGTGGGCATAGCGACGGTTGGCACCGCCTTGCCCATCCTGACCCTGGCGGCCGCCGTAGCTACCGCCCTGTGCTCCCCCGCCCTGTCCGGCCCGCGCCTCCTGTGCCGCGGTGTAGGAAGTGGCCACCTGCCTTACCACGCGCTCGACCAAGATCGGAGCCACTTTCAGCAGCGTCGACGTCTGGCGGATGAACAGGCTGTGGACCTCACCCATGTCGGCGTAGCTCAGCTGCACCGTGCGCGGCTTGAATGCGTCGGCCTTGCCCTTGCCCATGGTGAACTTGATGGTGCCGGCGTACTGGCCTTCCTGATGCTCGACGTTGAGCCACTTGTCGTCGTGACCGGACAAGTGGAGCTTGCGCAGGTGGCCGTACAGCAGCGCGGTCATGAGCTGCATCTCCACCTTGGTGAGCTGGAAGACGATCTTGTCGTGCCAGTTGTAGACCTTGTTGCTACCAGTGGCCGCATCGATCTGCACCGTCGCTTTTCCGCGCTTCGTGGTGCTGGCCTGGAACTCGAGCGCGGCCCGACCACCGTAGACGTGGGTCGAGTCGTACTCGCGCTGTTCGCCCTGTTGCGGGGTGCGAGGTGCCGGCGCCGACGAACGGCCGCTCGTGTCCTCGTCGCGCGAGGCGGGCTGACGGAAGGCGGACTGCGGCCGGGCTGCAGCGGGCGCGCGGGCCGGCTCCGGGCGGCGCTCCAGGGGGCCAGGGTGGCCGTTCTGGCGCGGTCCCTCGGCACTCCGCTGCTGGCCCTGCTCGGGGCGCCGTGCCGCGGGCGCGTCCTGCGCACCCGCTTGCGGAGACCGGCGTACTTCGCCCGTCGGGCTGTTCGGGGCAGGCATGGCGCTGTTGCGCCGCGACAGCACCGCTACCGTGCCAGTCGCAGCGGCGGGTCCCGGGCCTTCGGTGCCACGCCGGGAAGCGGAGGGTGACCACGGCCGATCGTCCCCGGTAGCGGCGTTCAGGAGCCACTGGCTGATGTCGCGCTTTGCCGTGCCATCGCCGCGAAGCGCGGCCGTGGCGACCGTGCGCACGCGCTCCGGGCCGTGCTGCATGAGCACGCGGAAGGCCTGATGGAAGCCGGCGTCGGCGAAGCCGATGCGAAAGAGCGACTCAAGGAAGCGCGCCGCGGTGACGTAGCGAGTGAGCCACTTCACGCCTTGCTCGTTGCCGGCGTCGGCGAGCTTGAGGACGTCGACCAGATCGTTACCGACCACGGTGCCGAGGCAGGCGAAGGCGCTGGGATCGTTGACGGCGGGCTGCCCCACTTTGGCGGCGATGGCGTTGAAGTCGATCAGGGTGGTCATGGCATTCCTCGCGGGTTAGCGGTCGCGAAACTACCGGGCGGCGGTCTCGCGGCGTGCGACAACCCTGTTGTAACGCCCGCGGGGGCGGCAAAAAGTTCGCACTACTTCTGTAGGATATTGAGCGCCCACGCCCGTCCAGTATTTCGCCCGCCGCGGGTCAGGCGGTCGCCGGCAGTTTCAGAGGGATCACCCAGCCGTTGGCCCTGTCCACGACTGCGCTAAATCGTTCGTTGTCCGCCAAGCGCCGCATCATGTGGACGGGGGCGTAGAGCGCCTCGACGACCACGCATGCGCCGTGCTCGGGGTGGTAAAGCTCCTCACTGGGGCGCGGCTTGTACCCGGGAGGGAGCTGCCCGCAGTCGGCCACGCTTGCCGCGCGCACCTGCTGGGCCTGCGCCTCAGGCGTCAGCTCGATGCTGATGGGTACGCCCAGCGCTTCCATGTAGGCCGTCATGGCGCGGTCCTGTCGCGTCACGATGGTGCCCGTGGCTCCCGCTTCAATCAGCTGGCTGGCCACGCGGACGGGGCCGTGGTCGCAGTCGAACAAGTAAGGGCTCGCCGACGACGGATCACTTTGCCGGTGGTGCCAGGCCAGGTCGGTCAACGTGCGATCGAGCGTCGAATCGTCCGGGTGGAAGAGAACCAGGCGGTCCATGGCACGCGTGATGCCCACGAAGCACAGCCTGCGCTCCTCATCGACATCTTTGTCCGGCAGCGCGCTCGGAAAGACGCCGCGGGTCAGCCCGACCATCATGACGAGCGACCATTCCAGACCCTTGCTGCGGTGGAGTGTGGTCAGCATGACGTGGTCTCCGGCGGGAGGCTCATCGCCCTTGAGTGCTGCCATCGGCCCGAGCACCTCCAGAAACTCATCGATCGAGCCGGCGCGCTCGGCGAGCTTCACGAACGCGTCCAGGTTCCCCAGCGACTCGGCAGCCTGCTCCGGCGTCGGCGCGGCACGCTCGATGACGTCGCGCATACGGGTATGGGCCATGTAGGCCCGCACGATCGTGGCGGCCGGCGCCTGCGCCAGCGTACCGCCCACCAACAGGCGCAGCGCGTCGACGCGCTCGTCGAGGTTCTGCGCGCCGCGCGCGTTCTTGGACCGGATCGACGCGGCGATCTTGGCCAGCATGCCCGGCAGCTCCCGACGCCCGGCGCCCTCCAGATAGGGCTCCATGTCCTCGGCCACCTCGCGCAGGATCTCGTAGGTGATGAACGGGCTGGGCGTCGTGAGGAGAGAGAAGATGAAGTGGACGCGATCTTCGGGCTCTATGATCCAACGCCCGGCGACTAGGCTGACTGCGCACACCAGCGCGGCGATTTCCGGCAGGAACAGGAGGCCTTCGCGGCCGTAGACGTGATACGGCACGCCCGCCTCCGCCAGCTCGATTTCGTAGGGCACAAGGTGGCTGAAGTTGCGCGCCAGCATCGCGGTATCGCGCAGGCGCCCGGCGTGCTCATACGGCGCCAGGAGTTCGACGACACCGGAATCCTTGCCCGCCTTCAAGGGCATCCGCTCCACGCGGGTCTTCGGATTGGCGTTGTCCGCGACCACCAGGCCGAGCCCCTTTTCCTCGCTCAGCGTGATGAGGTTGTTCGCCATCATTGCGATCTCGTGGCCGAACCGGAACGTGCGGCTCATCGGGTAGCGAGTGCAGGGCTGAAATACCTGCTCGAAGTGGCGGGTCATCAACGTGACGCGACTGCCGCGAAAGGCGTAGATGCTCTGCTTGGGATCGCCACAACCCATCACCGAAGCGCGCGTTCCCGCCAGCCCCTGGACCATGAAGAAGCTGATGGCGTTGATGTCCTGGAACTCGTCCACGACGATGCGCTCGTAGCGGTTGGCAAACATCGACCACAGCTCAGGATGTGCGTCCAGATACACCATGGGGCGATAGATCAGATCGTCGTAGAAGATCACCCGCCGCTTCTCCTGGTCCTGAAGTAGCAGCTGGAAGGCGATGACGAACGCGCGGCAGTCCGGAGCGAAGCCGCTCTCCTCGAAGACCTCGGCCGGCGGTCGCAGGTCGGATTTGACGAGCGTGATGAACTGGCTGAACCCCTGGTACTGGGCCTGGGTCGGCGTGGCGGAGCCGCCGGTGCGGGCCCAGGCCTCTTTGAGCGCGCGCCTCGCGAAGGCGTCGGCCTTCTTGCCGGACGTCTCGAGCTTTTCGCGCGGGAGCATGCCGCCGGACACCAGCTGCGCGAGGATGCGGTTGCCGATGGAATGCAGCGTGCGCACGTCAGGGATCGGACCCTCGCCCAGAGCACGTCGCAGCCGGGCCTCAAAGCTCAGCTGGGCGCTCTTGTTGAACATCAGTGCCAGCATCGCGTTGGGATTGCCGCCAGTCTTTACGAGGCGGCGCAGGTAGGCGACGAGCACCGTGGTCTTGCCGGAGCCCGGTGCTGCCTCGACCAAAGCGTGACCCTCGGTATGGCGCACAACGGCCTTCTGCTCTGCTGTGAGTTCGCGTCGTGCGGAGTGACTCATGCCTGCCTCTTGCTTGCGTTCTGCCAATGACAAATACCACGGCCCTTCGGGCCGCCAAACTGAGTGGGGAATGTTTTGCGCGGGTCGATCGCGCGCGCGGCACGGCGTGCGTGCCGGACAAAAGGACTCAGCCATGCGCCCGCGATGGGGTGCATGGGTCAGGACTTTCAGACCGGGAAAGACAACGCCCGAGGCCGCTTGCGCGGCCCCGGGGTTGAGGGGTTACTTCGAGTGTCGGGCGGCCTTCAGCGCCAGCTGATTGAACGGCTGGCGATAGGCGCGCTGGGTGTCGATCCCGACGTCGGCGGTTGTAAGGCCAGCGTCGGGCGCCAGACGCCCGTCGCGCGGAGTCACTGCGCGCGATGAACGAGGGAGAAGCAACGGCGCATTGCCGTATCGCCGATCCTGTTCAAGCATGGCCAGCACCCCCTTGCGGGTTGCCACCAGCAGTTGCGTCAGTGTCATGTGGTACCTCGGGCCGTTGCCACAGCTGCATCCAGACGATGCGACTGCCTCGGATAAACACGCCATCGGATGTTGCCATCGTGATGATGCGACCGTGCTCATCGTAGACGCAAACCTGAGACAGGAAAATGTCCGGGTAGCGATCCGAGCGGCTGGTCGCACTGCGTGCGTCGTAGACGCCGGCAATCGTGGTTCCGTCCTCCAGTCCCACGATGACCGTCCGCGTCTGGCCCGAGTTTAGCTGGAGCCAGACGGCGTCCCAAGCCTGCACGAGGCTTGGCAGCGGCGTTACCCGCTGCAGAGTCCACCTGCCCTCGCTGAGCCACCGCAGTACCGCTCCGGCAAGCCGGAACGGCAAGGCGACCAGGTTGTAGCGGGTGCTCACCGCCGAGGCGAAGCCCAGCACGGCGGGGATGACCACGATGGTCATACCCCAGGTGAAGGGCGATCCGATCAGCAGCAGCGCCAGCTCACTCGCCGAACGCGTCTTGAGCACGGCCGATGGGTCCTGGCCAATGCGGGACAGTACGGCCCAACCGATGGCGAGCATCACGAGGCTGTGCACGAAGTAGCCGATGAGCGCGTGGTTGAGGTCTTTGGCCTCTTCCACAATCGCAAACCGGCGTCTGGTGCGGGTGAAGATGTATCCGGGCACGATCGTCATCACGATGACGAGCAGGCCCTTGAGGGTTGTCACAAACTCCATGGGGTCTCCTTTGCTGGCGTGGCCAGCGGTTTAGAAACCCGCGGACGCACCTCCCCCATCGGGGAGATGTCCCCGCGGGGTGGTGGGTGGCGCCGGCATGGCCGGCAGGGAAGGACGTCGAAGGGACGTCGGAGGTTACGCAGCGCTTTTCAGGTGACCCTGTTGGCGACGCAGTTGGTCAAGCACGCGGCTGGCGACCTGGTCGATGTCCCCGTCGTTGACGACGTGAACGTCGCACAGGTGCGCCTGGTCCTCTTCCGTGTAGCTGCCGTCGGAATCGAAGCCAGGCCGGCTGAGCCAGATGAGCTGGCCGCCGTTGTGGCGGATCCACTGGAACTCCTCGGCGATACGCACACCGGTGACAATGGCGCCGTGACCGGCGAGGAACGACGAGGCGACCGTGGCGGCCATCTTGTCGATCCAGTAGGACTTCAGCATCTGGCGACGCTGGGTACCGTGCCGGACAAGGAGATCGCGAAACGTCATGTCGGGTGAGCCGGGGACGGCCTGCTCCTTCATCACGTCCGAGATCTCGAAGCCCGTGATCGCCTCCACCTCGCCCACGATGGCGTCGGACATGCCGATGACGTCGTAGCGGGTGAGCTTGCGCAGCGCGCGGGCCAGCGTGTCTTTGCCGGAGCGCTTGAATCCAGCAATCCCGATGAGAGCGGTGGGGTGGTGCATGGTTATCTCCTGGTCAAACCCAGGGGACGCAGCGCCCGAAGGGCGTACGCCCCAAGGGGTAGTGGTGGGTGCCGGTGGTGCCGGCTACTTGGTTTGGTTGCGCGCGAATGCCAGGCGCTCCCGCTCCCGCTGGTCGCAGACCTTTCGGAATGCGGCCTGAAACGCTTCCGCATAGGGGCCGATCACCGTCAGCGACTGGCACCGGTTCGGACCCGTGAACAGGCGAGCCATGAATCGCAGCTCCTGCTCCAGTTCCTTCAGCCAGCTCCAATACGCCTTCGTGTCGCCCTCGAAGCCGGCGGGCGGCGAGAACATAGCGTTCTCGCCTACCGCGCCGGGGGTGGTATCGATGCGGGAGTAGTCGCAGATCACAGCTACGCCCGTGCGCCTGCGCGGCGACCGGCACGCACGTCTTCACGCAGGACCTGCCTCAGGCGTGTACGCCATTGCTGCAGCTGCATGATCGCGCGCGCCGCATCGGCGCCCATGGCCATGACGACGTCGTTCCAGTCGATCGACTTCTGTCCTTCGGGGATGGCGAACGGCGGCAAGAGAGCCGTCGCGCGCCGACCGGAGCTTCGAGCACTCTCCACCAACTGATACGCAGCTGCCTGCCCGGCCATGCTGAGGTCGCGATCGCCGAAGACGACGACGACCTCTGCCCAGTCAGGGAGGATCAGATTGCGCATGCCATTGGCATCGAGCGTCGACCACATCGGAATGCCAAGGTCTTCCACCAGTCGCCGAGCGGCGATGGAGGATTCCAGACCTTCACCCACGGCCAGCACACGGTGCGTATGCCGATCGAGGTGCACCGCCGCGCCGCAAGGATCGCGGTCGGAGGTGTGGCTTTCCGCCTTCCTGGCCATCGGCACGTCGGCCTTGGCGCGGCCGTCGTGGGACAGATAGGTGCGGTGCAGGGTGACGGGCTTTCCGTCGAGATGCTGCAGGAGAGCCACCTGGGCAGGAAACTTGCCCAGGTACTCACCCGTCGCATAGTCAACGTACGGAAGCGCCTCGTGGAAACGCAGGCCGGACAGTCCAATCGGACTGCCGAGTCCGCGTGCCTCGAACCAGTTGCGCAACGGCTCGGCGCCGGGATGCTCTGGACCGATCGTGCTGTTCCACGTCCGCTCCAGACGCTGGCGAACCAGCGCATCCTGACGCGCGATCTCTCGCTGGTCTGGTTCCTTGATCGGTGTCGGTGGCGGCAGATGGTTCGTGGTGACGCGGCCGCCCAGGTGGTCGATGACCATCTGCTTGGCCTCCATGAAACTGCAGCCGTACCGCGCCATGAGCACGCGGAATCCGTTGCCCATTTCGTTGTTGCAGGTGCAATGGCAGCCACCACTCACGTCGAAGTCCTTTGCGATCCGGAAATCCGGTTCGACGCGGCGACGACGAGCTGGTGCGTTGGACGTGGCGCCGGGCGTTCCCGAAGTGCGCGCCCCACCGCCGTGGTCGGAGATAGGGCACTTGACCTTCCTACGGTGACCGGCAGCCACGGCGTCCTGCATGCCCGGAATGAGCGCAGACAGGACATCGCCCCAGCGACCACGCAGATTGCTGAGCAGGGTGTTGGTGATCTCCCGCTCGCGCTCGTACGCCTGTCGGCGAGCTTGCTCTTTCGTTTTCATAAAGCCCTCCTTCAGGGGGTCGTTGTGGATGGATTGCCTCGCGTTGCTGTGTGGTAGGGCATGGTGTCTCCTCGCAGTGAGCGGAACCGTGCCCTGGCGGGCTTGGAATCCCGCGTGGGTTGTGACGGCTGGGCCGTCGATGGTGTGTCGGACTCTGAGGCTCCGATGACCTTTCGTGGCATGCCACGGAAAGCACATGAGGAAGGATGCCCTTCCCGATGCCCTCTCAAAAATGCGCCGGTGCTACCTCTCCCGATGTTGCAGGGAGAGGTAGCACCAGTGCGTCAGGCGGCCTGAAGTAAGCGCGACCTGACAAGGTTGAGCAGCACGAACGGAAGTTCAGCGACGTCCGTGATCGGCAGCCAATGCCGGAACAGACCCTTTCCGGCGTCCGTCTGGATACCGAGGCCGAAGACCTCGATCCCAGCACGTTCCGCCGTCAGGATTGCCAGCTCGGCTTCCGCCTCACTGTCCGGTTCGCCATCCGTCAACACGATCATCATGCGGCGGCCAACGTTCTGGCCGAGCAACATGCGATGTGCCAGGAGGACGCCTTCGTCCAGTGGTGTGGACCAGCCGCTCGCAGCGAGGTGGAAGTTCTCCAGGTGCTTGAACGGACCCGAGCCAAAAGGCTTGAGCACGTGGTTACCCGGGAACGCGGTAGCCGCACACTGGACGCCATCGATGCCGGCCATGGCGACGGTGGTGGCGTGCAGCGCCTGGCAAGCCAGTACGACGCGGCCTTCGTCCTTCATCGAACCCGAGTCGTCGGCAACGATGACTACGGCCGTGTCGATGGCAACCTCCTCGGACTGGTGGCGGAAGATGCGTCCGTCACCGGTGCCAATGCGCGACAAGTGCCGGTTGGAGATCTTCCGGCCCCGGTCGCGTACGGACACGTCCCGCTGGGTGAGCGCCTGCATTTCGGATACCAGCTTCATGCGAAGCTGGCCCGTGATCGCAGTGGCCTTCCCCATGTCGTAGGGCGTGGTCGCCAGCTTGAGATCGCCACTGGGTGTGGTGACATCCTTCTGCACTGCCGGTTGCGTCAGGGAGACATGGCCGTCGGAGTCCCGGTCGAGTTGCTCGACCAATTCCTTCAGAGCCTTTGCGATTGCCTCGCTCTTGTCCCCGAACGCCTGGTCGATGTCCTGACCCGCGTCGACGGCTTCGAGATTGGCAATGACCTGGTCAAGGTCAACGGCGCCGCTCTCCTCCCCCTTCTGATCGGTTGCCGGCGTTGCTGCTGGCTCCGTGTCGTCGGTGGTGGCTTGCTGGCCGTCCGCGTCGTCCTCCGCGCTCCCGTCGTCGCCCGAAGGCGATGGCGAGGGCTCGGCCCCGTCGGTGTCACCGTCCTGGTCCTGAGGCGTGGCTGAGGGGTCGGATTGGGCGTTGGCTTTGTCGGCCTCTTCCTTCTCCTTTTTGCGTTCCTCCAGCTCGCTCTTCACCAGGTTGCGGATGTCCCGCGACAACTCGATGGCGTCGGTGGTGTCACCCAGGTACCGGATCCGCGGTAAGAGAGCGTCCATCCGATCAATGAAGCGATCAGAGAACAGCTTCCGGACCACGGACTCGGCCTGCTGTGCGTGCAGCACCAGCGAACCCACGCCCCGATAGTCACACCAGCACCGGTACGCGAGGTAGCCGGTCAGTGCAGCAATCGGTGGTGCACCGTCCTCCACTTCTGCGTAGTGGCCCGTCACGAACATCGCGTTGTTCAGCGCGTCGAGATAGGGCTTGGCGGCAGCGTAGTGGCGAAGGTGCGCGTGCTCCTCGCGGATGTCCTCGATGACGCCGAGGATCTGGTGTGTGAGCGGATCACCGTGAGCTGACTCGCGGAACGCTACGAAGTCGGTGCCGAGGATGTGGCCGATCTCGTGGTGCAGCAGTCCGTAGGCCAGGGTGAGCATAAGAACGAACGTGTCGATGTCCGTCCTGTCGCTCGGAATGGGCAGATCCATCATGTAGATGGTCTCCCCGTCGGTGGCGCCGAGCGTATGGCCATGCTGGATGGTCACACGCTTGCCGCCGGTGGTGGTCAAAGCGTTGGCGAGGATCGGCAGGGAGCCGAGCGCCGCTTTTGCCGAGCGGATCATGTCCTCGGGCCGCAGAGCGGCACCGAGGAATAGATCACGCAAGAGCTGCTTGTGCTCTTGAACGTGCATGGTGGGAACTCCTTACAGGGTAACCGTCAGGCAGCGGCGTCGGCCGGAGCGCGGAGCGGTGTTGGTGGGAACGACGGCAGGTGCCGCCTCGGAGGGGTCCGCCGCCTCTTCGGGCATGGCCGGAATGGCCAGCTCGGGTTGGACGGAGGTCTGTTTGGCTTCGGCCAGGTAGTCCTGGAGCAGAGCCTTGCCCTTGGCGAGCAACTGGTGGGGATTGGCCAACTCGGTCAGGACCGATACCGCTGTGTAGGCGTTGGTCATGTTGAGCGTGCCCTGGGCGGGCATGTGGTCCAGCACGTCCTGCAGCGAGTCGGCAGCCGGGCCTACGTCAGGATGAAGAAAGGCGAAGGCCTTCAGCTTCCGGACCAGCTTGCGGATACCGTCCAACTGCGACTGGAGCAGCTTCGATTTGCCTTTGACTTTCGTCAGCAGCTTCTCGGCGCCGTCCTGGATGGACTGGAGCATGTCGGGCAATGCCTGCTCGGCCATTTCCCGGTAGTGCTGGTTGGCCAGACTTCCCGGGTTATCGCCGTCCGGCGCCGCCATCCGGAAGATGGAGATGCCGAACTTGCAGCGGTTGCGCACCTGCATTTCGGTGGGTCGGGCCTGCGCAAGGATGAAGGCCCAGTCGGGAAACTTCTCCTCCTGTTCCTGGTATGCCTCGGGCAGCCTTGCGATCAACTTATCCAGCGCCTGCTGGAAGTCGCCCTCGAAGCCCGGCAGGGCATCGATGAAGTCCTTGGCGCGATCGGAGGACACGGCAATGCCAGTGCCCGCGAACGAGAAGCCTTCGGCCTTCAGGAATCGCTCGATGGCCTTGCGGACACTCTCCATACCGGCGAGCTCCTTGGGATCCACGAGCACCTTGCGTCCGTCGGACATGAGTGCCTTGGGGGGCATCTTGTCCTTATCGACATCCGGCAGATCTTGGTCGCGTTCGACTTTGACCGTGCCGCTCCATACGCGAAGGTTCGAGTTGATGATGACCAGGTGCTCAGCAGGGAGCACGTTGGTTGCGGCGGGAGTGTTCATAGTGGTGAGCCTCGGGTGTGTAACCGACCGAGACGCACCCCCCGAACGGGAGATGTGTCCCGATCGGGGTGGTGGTGGTTTGCAGGCTGTGACCCCCTGCGTGGGTTTCTGCAAGCGACGCTTGCGAAAAGGCTCCGCCACTGCTTGACGGTGCACACCCCTCGGATGTGCACGGCGAAACGGTGCGAAGAGCCCGGGTGCCTTTCGGCACCCGGTCTTCTACGGACGTCACATGGTCATGCGAAGTCCGGGTCTACGGTTTCCCATACAAGCGCCGACGCGAATCGGACGCTGCAGGGCACGGATGGCGTAGAGGCGTTCGAGGATGGCTTCGTCCACCATCCCCTTGGCTTGCGCTGCCGCTATCAGGGTTCCCAGCTCACGCGGGTCGCCTTCGAGATTGCTCACGACGACGTTGGTACCCGCGGTCAATGCGAAGAGCAGTCCAGCCCCTTCGGCATAGGCTTCAGGCACCTCGCAGACGAGGTTGCGCTGACCGAACTTCTGGTCGAGCGAGACGAGAGCACCGCCGATCACCCACCAGGTGTCTTCCACCAGCGCGAGATCGGACACTTCCCTCTCGTCCACCTTCATGAGGGCCAATGCCTGCACCAGGCTGTCCAGCTCCAGCTCGCCGCTGACTTTGAAGCTCAGGGTGTGCTGGTTGCCGGCGTCACTGTCGCTGACGATGTGGAATCCGCGATCCAGGCACTCCTCCACCCGGGCCGTGACAAACGAGCCCAAGGGCTCGTTTATCAGTGCCGGTGGAAAGGTTCTGGACTTCATCCGGGTGAGGCTGTTGCCCTCCTGGACGACGACCGAACCGTCCTCTTTCGCCTCGATCTGCACGTGGAGAGCCGACTGCCGATTGAACAGCCGAATCATCACTTGCTCCCGAAGACGAGTTCGAACAGCGCGTTCACGGTGGCCTGCTCGGCGTCCGTGAGGACGGCCGTGTAGACCGGTCGAAGCGCGTACAACGGCACGTTGAAGCCGGGCTTCTCCAAGTACTCAAACGACGCAGTCAGATCGAGCCAATCGATCAGGTTGCGCCGGCCGAAGTCGAGCGAGAGCCGGTGGGTGGTGCCCTTGCCGTCCGCGAAACCCGACATCGGGTCAGCCGCCCGGTGGATCATGGTCATGAACCGTGCGTAGCCTTTGACCACATCGTCGTCCATCTCCGGGTACAGCTTGGCGATGAAGTCGGCTTCGGCCTTCTCGCTCGCATGTTCCATCACGAACTTGAAGAAGCGGTCCAGCACAGCGATGTTCTGCTGCCGGGTGCCCGCGTAGCCCCCTGCCCGGTCCTCCATGAACATGGAGTTGCAGGTAGCGAAGACGCAGAAGCCGCGCTTGGCGACAATCACTTCACCCGTTTCCGGGATCGTGTAGCGACCAATGTCGATCAGGTCATTAAGCGCCGCCAGCTCGGCCGGTTGCGCCAGGTCGATCTCCTCGATGATGGCCGGGTAGCCACCTTCAGCTGCCTGCCACAGTGCGCCCGGTTCGACCACGATGTCTCCGCCCACAAGGGTGCGCGAATAGACCGAGTCGGCCGAGGTCATGTTCGGGCCCCAGCTCATGCGTGCTGCCGGGATGCCCTGACGAGCGAGTCGCTGTGCGAGGTAGCTCGACTTGCCGGTGCCTTTCGGCCCCATGACGAGCAGGCCGCGGCGTGGAGCCGACGGGAGACGCTCCCACTCACGGTTCAAGCACACCGTGATCAGCCGGTCCAGATCGACGTTGTCGAACTGGTAGTCCGGGTTGAGCGGCACCAGGTGCGGGTGGCGTTCGGTTCCGGTGTAGACGTACACGCCGTTGCCGGCGTAGGCGTCCAGTCCCAGAGCAGCGAGATCGCTGGTTGCGACCTTGTAGCTTCGCTGTTCGACCGCGTTGGCCTCGTACAGATCCGGGAACTCCGACTGCTGGAGCGCGAGGAGCTTGTCGTCGACGGTGATGGTGTTGAGGGCGGGGTTATACATGGGTCTCTCCAAAGAAAAAGGAGAGTCCGCCCCCAAGGGGAGCGGACTCCCCGTTGGGGTGATCAGACGGCGATAGCCATCTGGTAGGACTGACCGAAGACTCGGTCGATGATCTCGTCGATGCCGCGTTCGAGCGGGTCAACGATGGTGGTTTGCAGCTTCACTTCCTTCCGCGCGTCTTCCGCGTCGAACCCGAGGGCATCGACGCACTCGCGAAAGGACAGCGGGGCCTCCTGATCGGAGAGGATCCAGGCGATGGCGTCCTCGTTGCCGCCTTCGGCGTCGAGAATGGCCTGACGGAGCACCTTTGCGTGCGGGAGCTCCGCACCGTAGGCCTTCTTGATCCACAGCCGTGCCTGATTGCGCAGGACGTCCGGGTCTTGCTGGCCAACATCGACCAGCTCGCCGTTTTCGGGATCGGGAAGCTCCATCTTGAACAGCCGGCAGCACTCCTCGAACGAGAAGGTCTCCGACGGATTGCCGCGGAACATCCAGGCAATGATCTCGGCGGCTCGTACCGACTTCCGCTCGCACATCGCCCGCAGGGTCTGCAGACTTTCGTTCAGCAGGATGGAGTGGAGACGGTACATACCGTCGTCGCTCCAGGTGTAGCCGTTGACCTCCTCTTCCTTCCGAGCGTGAGCGCGGTAGGCGATCTTTCGCGGTGTCGCTCGGAAGGACAGCTTGAGTCGGTATTGGCAGCCCTTGACGCGCTTACCTTTGGGCTTGGGCTGGCGATTGCGTTTGGCCTTGGCGCCGTCGCCGAACAGAAGCAGCTGGCAAACCTCTGCCTTCTGCTGCTGCGTGCTGGTGACGGTGGAACGGGGTTCCCTCCGGATGGAGGCCACGACGCGACGAGCGCGCACCACTACGGGCGTGCGCAAGCGTGCAGCCCAGCGGGCCGCAGTCTTGGTAAACATGGGTGAAACTCCTCTGGCGAAAGGCCGAGAGGAGTCCCGGGCGGGATCTCGTCCCGGCCGGGTGGGTGGTGTTGCGTGCTGACTGTGACCCTCAGCGTGGGTTTACCTGCAAGGCAGGTAGGAACCGTATCGAGATCGCCAGAGGAGTGGGATTCGATGGCGTAGATTTATCACAAGCGAGGGCAAAAAAAAACCAGGGGCATGAGCCCCTGGTCGGTTGGTGGTGACGCACGTGGCGCGCGTCGTCGGTGTGCCCTTAGGCAGCGGCTTGGATTTCCTTCAGTGCTCCCTTTTCGTCGAACGACACGATGAAGCGACGGCCGGCGAAGCGCGGAGACTGATCGGTGAGCCGGTTCGCGCGGTTGAGGCGCAGCTCCAGCAGGTGCTCGGGCGATGTCGCCACCAGTTCCGCGTGAGCGGCCTCCAATTTGGCGACGTCGTCGTCTTCCTCACTCTCCTGCCAGCTGCCGAACTCGTCCACGTAGGAGCTGAACAGGCGAATGGATCCCATGATGCTCTCGCGCCGGACGATGTGAATAACCCTGCGCCACGAGTCCTGCGGATCGGTGAGAACGATCATGTCCACCTCATGCGCTTCACCAGTGGAGATGCGCGTGATGCGGATGCGATCGACTGCGGAACAGCGAACGAGGTACTCGGTAAGCTCGACGAGCTGGGACCGACCCTCCCCTTCGACATCGACTTGGAAGGCGTCGTCGCTGAGGTCTTCTGCGGCCGCTTGCGTCAGCCAATGGGAGTCGCTGAGGTAGCCGGTCGTCTCCCACGTGAAGTAACCGCTAGCGGCGGTCCAAGCGTGGGCCACGGCGCAGTCACCCTCGGGGAGCAGGACAACCCCCTTGGCCAGGATCTCATCCTTCGAGAGGACCCCATCGAGCACGGGGCGATCATCGTCGGAATTGGCCCGACCCGGACGCCGGGACTGCCAGTCAACAAACCACTCCCCGAGAACGAAGGGGACGTCATCGAGCAGCTCTGGACATCCCCACGTCGCACAATGGCGGGCGTGGGCCAAGAGGAAGTCGCGCGGCTCCATGGTCGCCTTGAGGCGACGCAGGGTCTCCTGGGCCACCTCGGTGAGGCCCGCTCGTATCCGGCGCCTCGCGCCCGCGCCATCAACCAGATGCAGCCGGTCAGGCAAACGTGCGCGGAACGAGGAGTCGAGGTGGATCACCGTCTGGCGGCCACGCTGTCGGTCCAACTCGACAGGCAGACCCTGCACGTAGGTGGCTCCGACACCGTCGGCCAGGCACAAGCGCACCTTGCCGAAGCTCGTAGACACGAACGCATCGTCCTCGGCGTCAGGGCGCAACAGGGCCGTGCCGTTGAAGAACACCGGAACGGGAAAGCCGCGTACCGCCGCGTTCAGCATGCGGGCAACCGCGGCGATCGGATCATTCGGTATGCCCGCCGAGGCGCCGTGCACGCTGAAGCCGTACAGGGTGATGGTGGTACCGACCAGCTCGTGCGCAACGGGAACCACGACCACGGGATCGCCGGCGAGCACGTGCTCGGTCATGGCAACGAAGCCGCGCGCCGGGCTGCCGTAGGTTCGAGTAGCAACCCGGATCGAATCGCAGGCGTACAACGCCGCGAGGAAGCCCATCCCAAACGGGCGATCTTCCTCGATGACGCTGCTGTCCCAATCGGACGATGCCTTCAGCAGGAGCTGCTGTAGGTCTGCGATGCCGTGACCGTTATCGGTCACGCTGAGGGTCTGACCGTCAAAGGTCACGTCGATGTGCGTTGCACCAGCGCGCCGCGCGTTCTGGAGCAGCTCACCGTAGACACTGGCCGGAGAAAAGGCCTCGCGCAGGTTTGTGAACAGGGCACGCTCGTCGGCCTGCAGACGGATGGTGTTATTCATGGTGTGTACCTCTAGGTGAAACGCCACGGCGCGGGGCACGTGGCGTGTTGGGTGGTGGATCAGGAAAGGATGCGGCCCCTATCGGGGCCGCAAAGGTGTGGGAACTAAGCCGCGCGCCGTGCCGTAGTGGCCAGCAGAGCATCGACGTAGCCGAGGTCGTCAAGCCCGATCTCGATTTCAGGGCACGCACGCCCGAGGGCGTGCACGTGGGCCAGCGTCTGAATGACGCTGTCCGCGCGGCCCCCTTCCGGGGTGAGTCGGATGGCCTTGCGACCGTAGGTATGCGGCTCAATCCGACCTTGCGTTGCCAGAGCCTGGAAAAACGGGCTCTGCTCGAGCGCAGCATCGGCATCGCCGATGACCACGCGGGAGTGCAACAAAGGCATGAGCCCGTCCCAGCCGGTTACGGCCTTGGCGAGGAGACGGCGGTACTTACGGATGTACTGCTCGGCCGTGATGGATCCGGAGGCGCGCCGCGTGCCCATACAGGTGCTGCCGCTTTCGGCGGAGACTGAGACCAGCGCAACGCGCTCCATGACATCGTCGTGGTCGCCCAGTACCGCCAGGAGCCAGCGCCGTGCAAGCACCTCACGCTCGCGCCCATTGGCGCTGCGCTTGATGGTTGTCACGTTCGAGTCACCCCCTTCTACGAGGGCGACATACAACGTCGCCGGCGCGTTCGCCGGCATGGTGACCCCGTCGGCGACGGACGTGGTGTCGATAGCGATCGCGACGTGGCGATATTCAAGAAACGAGCTCATGCGAATCTCCGTGTGAGGAAAAGCGCCGAGCACGCCACGCCCGTGGGCAATGGTCATGCCCGGCGAGGGTGGTGGAAGGAAGGTTTAGAACAGCGATGCCATTGCGGGCGCCGTGATCTCGGTGAGCCGTTGCTGGCTGGTCGCGTCGAGGGTGATGCTGGAGCGGTACGCGCTGGTCACCTTGTGGAGGCCGTACGTGTCCGTTTCCAAGTCGGCAACAGACGTTGCCGGACTCATCTCCATGTTGAGTTCCCAGCCGCCATCGTCTCGGCGAGTGGGCGTCCAGCCACGCGCTGCGAACCAGGTTTGGTCGGAGCCGTCGCCACCGTCGTAATAGGCGAACGATGCGTGCATGCGAAGGCCAGCGAGCACCTCAACGGCCGCCTGGCCCGTCAGGGCTTCGGCGATCGCCATTCGGTGCATTGCGATGTAGTCCTCCGGGAGCATGCGCCTCTCGGCGCCTGGACTGCCCACGGTGAGGTAGCCACGAACGGTGGCCGCCGAACGGGAGCAAAAGGTCTGCATCTGGTGGTAGGAAGCGAGTGCCGCGTGGAGTTGCCAACGCGGCGCGCCACCCTCCTCTTCCTCGAGCAGGAAGCTGAGGTGCACGGCCTGGCCCGGATAGGCGATGAACTGGCCCATCCGGGGCCATAGAGCCTCGATCTCGCGCTCGAGGTGTTGCAATCCCACGCGAAGGTGGAGATGCCGGCGCTCGATACGCACAGTGGTGTCTACGGTCTTCATGACGATTCCTCGGGGTGAACGCCCGGCGGACTCGCTGCCCGGCGGGCAGGAGGCCCGTGGGCGGTGGTGGTGGGTGCCGACTGTGAGCTTCGGCGTAGCTTCAACCTGCCAGGCAGGTGGAAAGGTCTTTCCTATGCACGAGGCTGCATGGGAAAGACCTCTCCCGATTGGGAGAGGTGCTGGGTTATTCCGTGACCGGTTCCGGCTCGGGAATCTGGCTGACCTTCGCGTAATAGGTCATCCACGCGTTGATCGCCGCAGGTGCCGCCGCGAGCGCCGTGTCCGCGTCCGCATAGGGGCCGTGGACGAAGGCGGGGGCGAACCCGGGGGTGCCTTTCTCGCGCGCGACAACCGCCATGTAGAGGCCGTGCGGACGGTGGTCATCGGTCAGGTGCCGGGTGGTGGTCTTCACCTCCCAGAGCTGGTCTGCCGTCGGTTGCCACATATCGTGGTGGTGGGTCATGGTGAGTCCTCAGTGGACAGCCGCGTTGCGCGGCAGTATTGGGTTGCTGGGTGCGCGCCGCATCGCTAGGCTTGGCGCCCCGCATGGAGGCCTGCCTTTTGAATCGACGTGATGATGGGTTGCTGGAACTGGATGCCGCCGAGCGAGAACTGTTCGGTGCATTCGTGCGACCGGACGTCCCGTCGGTGCTCTCCGCACCTGATTTGGCTCAGCTGGTCGAAGAGGCTCGATCGGCATTGACGCCGGATAGCCGGCCCGATCACTTCATCGTGCTGGGGCTTCTTTTGCAGCTCGCCGATGAAGCCAACGCTTCAGTGCTTGCGGGCCGTTGTTAGCAACGGCGCTACCTGCACCCGGCACTCGTCGTAAAGCTCAGGGCACTCGGCCATGATCTTCGGCGTGGCCTCCATGATCGCCATCACGCGTCGCGCGATCCGGATGTCACTTCTGACAACGTCGACCAGGATGGCCAGGCCGCGCTTGATGTCCGGCACGTCGCCGAAGATCACGAGCATCATGGCTTCGGCCATCTTCTTGGTGACGGCAAGGTCGTCCCACAGCTCGCTCTGCCGTGGCTTGCGTTCGTAACTCATAGGGTTGTCCTTTGAAGACGGATCACTCCCCTGCGGGAGTGACCCGCGAGGGTGGTGGTGGTCGTTCAACCCGCGGCGCGGCGGGATGGGTTTCGTGCGAAGCGAAGCTTGCCGCTCATGGCGCGCGTGAGGATTTCGCCCTCAGCGGCCTCGAAGTACGACTGGGCCTTCACTGCTGTCGTCTCACCGCGCAGAACCTGCAGCACCTCGTCGAGGGCGGCATGTCGCTGCAACAGTTCGTCGTTATCCAGCTCGGAGAAGGACGCGATGTCGAAGTCGGTGGTCATGGGTAGCTCCAATCTCGGCGTGCCGACCGAGTAGAAAATGGATGCTCCCCGTGGCACCGCGGGGAGGTTGAAACCCGCCGGTGCAGACGCATGCCCGCGCGGGCAAGGTCTGCCCGGCTGGCAAAGTGGTGAAAAGCGAAGGTAAGGGTCAGCGACTCGCTGATTGGACGAGTGCGCCGATGTGCTCGAGCGCGTGATCGGGGTCGATGGTGCCCATGGTCACAACGCGAGCCGCGGCCCACCGGCCAAATGGCTCGGCGACCTCGTAGGCGAAGCAAGCAGTCAGCTCGACACCGTGCGAAGCGAAGTCGACCGCGGCGGCCCATTCGAGGACTTCTGCGATGACATCCAACTCCGACCCGATATAGGACATGAGCCGTGCCATGTACGTACCAGCGCCCTTGGCGATGTACGCAATGGTCAGCGGATCGATGCTGCCCTTGCCGACCCAGGTGGCCAGTTCACGGGCCGAATCACCGTCGTGTGCGTCGCCGACGCATACGGGGTGTCCTTGGTCATCACACCGATACACGCCCCAGAACTGGGCCTCACCGGGTGAACAAGGTTCGACGTGCGACTGTTTGCTGTTGCCGACCAGCTTTCGCGGCCCGAAGGAAGCGAGCTGGACGTTCTTATTGTCACGCACCCATTGATCAGTGCTGCTCATGTGGAAACTCCATCCCGGTGTGCCGACCAGGTCGAAAGATGGAAGCTCCCCGAGGCACGGCGGGGAGAGAAATCCCGCCGAAGCGATGGATGCGATTGCCGCGACAGGACGCCGAGGCAGAAAGGGAGGATGTTGCGGGGTAGCTGTCTCGAAGGACAGGTTCGGCCGTGAGGTGGGCCTCGTCACCAGAGGACGCAGAAGCGTCGCTCAGAAATCGGTCTTAACGCTAACGACTCATGAGAGGGCTGTCAACGAGATTAGATGCTGCGCGCGACGATGGCCGTGAGCATGCGCTGGAGCTTCGCAGCATCGTCGCCAGGGTGATGCTCTACCAGGGCAACCACGCCGGGCAGCTGGCGCATGCGTGGGTGGGTGCGCGCCTTCGAAGCGATGTATTCCGGATCGTTCGTCATGCCCATCGTCTCGACGAGAATGCGCTGTCGGTTTGGGAGCCACAGGACGAAGTCTGGGTGGCACACCGTGCCGTCAGGTAGCTGCTCAGGGAACAGCGGTTTCTCCAGCTGCACCTTCACGCCGAAGCCCCCTTTTGCCTTCTCTCTCTCCCAGTAGGTCATCTGGGCCAGGAGCAGCTCGGCGGTCTCGCGCTCGAGCGCGCTGTCGACCGGGAGGAGGACGGACTTGCTCAGGCACGGATGCGCGTATGCGTTGACGACGACGTAGCGGCTCTCACCCTTCGGCTTGGCCACCTGGGCGATCGCCCAGTACGGCCCTTGCTGACCGGTCGTATGTCCTGGGAGCTTCACGCTTCCGCGCACGCTGACGCTGCGCGCACGACCCTCCGCGCCGCCCCTCCATATCAACGCTCCCTCCGAGGCGGACACCTTGGTCACCTCGTGGACGATACCGACGAAGAGGCCCTGAGGCCGCAGATTGCCCGGAAACTTCGGCTCAAGGTCGGGCATCTTCTGCAGCAGCGTCGGCACGGCCGGCAGGTAGGTGCAGCCGACATCGCGAAAGCGCAGACCCGGGGCGATTTCGCGCGCTCGAAGAACATCCAGACCTGCGTAGGCGTCCTGATGCTGGCTGCGCGCTGGCTGACCACGCTTCGTGATGATGTCGTCCGGCGACACGGAGGTGTAGTCGGCCTCTATCAGCGCGGTGAACAACAGGCGGGCGATCGCCGGAACGCCGTCGGATGATTTGCGCGGAGTCTCTTGCGCAGCTCCGCCACCTGGTGTCGACACGTCGCTCGCCGGCTTGCGTAGGAGAAGCCAGGATCCGGTGGCGGCGCTGGCCACCGCACTGGGACTGGAACCATCGGCCTGGCCATGCCCCTGTCCCGGCTCGACCCAGAACGGGCATACGGCGGCGTGGGGCGTCTCGCCATGGCGCCACACGTGAACTTGCCCCTCTCGCAGGCGCGGCGCCATCAGCGGCGGCGGATCGACCTCAGGACCGACGCAACCACACGCCAGCCAGTGCTGATGATCGCGAAGGTCCATCAGCGCTTTCGTGGCCGCCTGCTTGTCAGCATCCGTCGGGTGCGGGTCGTTACCGAAGCAGCGAACGAGGGCAGCCGTGACCGCGCCCTGCAGGGGGCGCAGAACGGCGTGGCGATCATAGACATTGAGAACGGTCATGGTGGGCCTCGTGAATGACCTGCTTCCAGCACACCGCCATGGTGCGCTCGAAAAAGGCCACTCCAAAAGAGTGGCGAGGTTGGTCCAGGCGGCGGCCCGTGAGGGCCGGCGTCCGGTGGTGGTGGTTACGGCCTGCGCTGACGCGGCGGCCGGACGATGAGGCCTTCCCGGCTTCCGGTCATGCAGTGCTGGCGGAACTCGCACAGGGTGCACGGTGAGTTGTACGCGTCCAGGCTGCGCTTGGCGAAGCGCTTACGACGGATGTCGTCAGCGATCCACAGGCGTGACTGGATGTACTCCTCGATATGCGCCGGTGTGCGAGCGGTCACCAGGTGAACGGGGGCAATGACAGGGCCCTCGCCACGCTTCGTGGTCGGCACGGGACGCTTGATCGCATTCAAGAACCCTAGCTTCTCGACGCGTTCGATCCCGAGCTCTCCAGCGTGCGCTTCGACGACCAGTTGCTGGCCCGTCAGCTGCCCGGAGAGTTCCGCAAAGCCATCCGGGCAGTTGGTACTGGGCGTCTTCACGTCCAGGATCCCAACGTGCCCTTCCGGCGTCATGACCATCAGGTCGAGGATCGCGGTGTAGATCACGTTCCTCGGAAGCCTCACACGCAGCTCGCGCTGAATGATCGGCTTGCCAGCCAGGTCGAGCATGATGCTGTAGCCCGACTCCTTCCACCACGCGACGAAGCGTTCGATCAACAACTGCCCCGTCTCGATGATGGCTTCCTGACTTTTCCAGACCGTGCTCATCTCGACGACACGCTGGGAGGCCCAGGCGGTGTAGGTCTCGTTGAAGACCGTCACCGCATCGACGTCATGGCCGTACACATCCCCCACAAGAAAGGCGGATACGGCTTCGTCGAAGGCCTTGCCAAAGCCCAAGTTGACCGATTCCGCCTGCGATTGCAGGCGGTCACGGTATCGATAGGCGTAGGCTGCCGCGCACTTCTCCATCATGGTGCTGGAGGAGTGCGACAGGTACACCACATCCTCGGCCACCGGGAGGGTGGTCACGGATGCCTGCTGCGCAGTGGCTGCTGACATGCTCATGCCTCCTCGGTGGCTGGGGTGGTCTTGCGGGTGCAGAGCTCGCGGTAAGTCACCCGCAGGTGCTCGGCCGAGTCGAACTGCGCCGGTAGCGTGACGCCTTTGCTACGAGCGCGGGCGACGGCCTGACGAACGAGTGCCGGTGCCAGCGCATCTCCGTTGCGAGCAACGAGGCTCGGTTCCGAATCGGCATCTGGCGCCGCCGGCGACGCGACCGTTGGTGTGACCGTGACGCCAGTGGTGGCCGTCACTGCGGGGGCCTTCGGGCTGTCTTGGCCCGATGGTTCCTCCGGTGCCTCGTCGGTGGCCGGAGCCTGAGCTGCCTCATCCGCGTCAGCGACCTCAGCCGACGCGCCGGCCTCTGCTGCCTCCTGAACCTCCTTGGCCCTGGTTGGCAGGTTGTCCGAGCCATGACCGATGGGAACCGCCGATACGGCGGCCACCTTCGGTGACGCCGGAAGCACTGCCTCGACCTCGTGCGAAGCGCTGGGAAGACCCAGTGCCTCATACAGCCGCCCTCGGGCCAACGTCTCGCCCTCCTGATGAGAAGAGAGGCTGTTGATAACCTTCAGGTAGCTGGCGGTGGCCAGCGTGCGGTTGTTGGGGTCGATCAGACGCGCGGTGAACTTCACCGTCGGCTGAACTGCCATCCGCTGTCCGCCCGCTCCGTCCGACACGATCGTGTCCGGATCGGGCAAGTCGAACCCGCCGGGCTCGGAAGCAACTTCAATGGCGTAGCCCTCGAGCGGAGAGAACTTCTCCAACACGTACGGCGTGCGCTGATGCACGCCGAAGGATTGGACCGGCACGCCGTCGCGGAGCACGGGCTGGCCACTGCGGTCGTAGATGGAACGGACCTCGCCTTCGGCGGGGGTGATGCCTGCGAACAGGCCACGGGTAATGTGCATGGTGATCTCCTCGGTCGAGCCCAGGCGTGCCTGGTGTCCTTGCTCGACTGCGTGTAATGCCCGGACAGGGCTTAGGGGTTGAAGGCTTACCAGTCCACCGCTTCGAAGTGAGTCTCGAAGCCGTCATGCGGAATACAGCTCGCCCGATTGCGGGTTGCTTGGTCATCCTTGCCATCGGCACGCGACGGACGGGATGGGCGCAACTGCATGGGTTTGCTGGCGTGCTGCGGCCGGGGGGCCGGTGCACGTGGTTCCGGTGGTGCCTGTCGCTGACGCGACGGTTCGGGGGGCGGTGCGGCTTGCGCCTTGGGCTCCTCTGGAGCCTGGGCTTGGGCTTCCTCGACGGGCGCCTCCACCAGCACATTCACCGTGTGAGCACGAATGAACTGCCAATAGCGGCGACCAGCGGGGCCGTCCTCTTCGTCGACGAGTTGCTCGCCGACGATCAGGACGCGGGCGCCCTTTTTCAGTTTCTCCTGGAAGTAGGCAAGCCCACCTTCAGCAGTGCTGAACTTGACGTTGAACCAGGTCACCCTGGATCGAATGTCCCGACCAGCGCGGTACGACTTGCGGCACCCGATGCGAAAGCGGCATCGGACCGTCGGGTTGGCGTCGTCGGGAGACGGCGCCTGGAACTGTGCATCCTCCTTCAGGACTCCAGAAAGGGTGTGAGTGTTGGTGTCATTGATCGCGGTCATGGACCACTCCCAATCAGTCGGTGGCTCGCCTTGCGGAGAGCGGGTGATCTCTGCCGTCCCAGTAGAACAACCCTGGTGACGATGAGAAGGTGATGCGGGAATTGAAGGCTCCCACTGACCTTTTTTGTGGCGATCGCCACGAAAACTTGAATTCGACAACTCCGCTCCTCCGTCGCGCACGCTGCGCGCATGGAAAAACACCCGGCAGGGGTCTCCTACCGGGTGTCGGGGTCAAGCGTTGCGCCTCGCGTCATGCGGCAGGCGCCATAGGCACGGATTCGCGGATGTTCTCCATGAACCCGGCGCGTCGCGCCCAACGCATGATCGCGCCCGGCTCGATGCTCTTTTCCGAGCGGCGGATCAGCTCCTCTGCCGTCGGTCGAGCAAGCCCATTGCGGCGCTCGTTGTCTTGCGAAATGACCATTGTTGTATCTCCGTCGGTTGAGGGGCCAAGTCCCCTCCCAAGCGGCCGCGGCGCAGCGGCTTAGGAGGAGACTTGACGCCTCAAGACGAGGAAATGGATCAGCCTGACTCTGGGGCGCACGGCGTACCGTGCGCCCGCAGAGTGCGGTGGGTCAGTTGCTGCAGGGATCAGCCGGAGCCTCGCCGGTAACCGCAGCGTCGACGCGAGCGTCGATAGATGCGGTACCGCCGTTGGCGTAGGCGAGAAGACCACTGGTGCAAGTAACCTGATGATCGGCAATGTCCTGCACGGCCTTGACGGCGTGGTAGATCTTGCCAGCGATGCCGAAGACGAGAAGTCCGATCGCGATACCGATGATGAAACGCATGGTGAACTCCAACCCGCTGTGCCGTACGGGAAAGAAAAAAACCTCCCCGTGGCACGTCGGGAAGGAAGAAAACCTCCCGAGCGCACATGCGTATCCCTAAGGATGACGATGCACCCTCGGGGTAATGGAAGACTGCGCAGACGTCGCTCGATAGAGCGCACTGCCCGAAGGCATGATCTGCGGAGGTGATGCGAGCCTGCGGGCGCCGGTGACCAGAGGTCACATCGGGACACGAGCGAGACAAGAAGCACACCACGATCGTCGCGACACCTTCCGGAGCTGTCCGGGGTGCGAGGATCGAAGGACATACGTCGGGGGCAGCGTCACTCCCGTAGGAATGGGCGCACGCACGCACACGTATGGCTGGCAAAAGCCAGGCTTTGATGGCAGCTGGGCTGCGAGGGATCGCGCACGCACAAGGCAGTGGCGAAAGATGTCGGCGCGGGGCCGTGATGTATCGGAGACCTGTGTCGAGCACAGGAACGGTCGGGATTAGAGAGTGGACCTCGTCACTCTATCGAGACATGCAAAGCATGCTCGGAAAAAACGATGGGATCAGGTTAGAAGTTGAATCGCGAAGGTGTCAAGGCCTTTTGCGCGCATCGGCACAAATCGATGTCGTCACCGGAAACGGTGCGGGGTAATGCGCCCATTTCAGAGGCGTGCGCGAGCGGGGGGTCCCGAAAATGACCCTACCCTAGCCGAGGAGCACCCCGTGAAGAACGAACAAAACCTGGCCACCACGGCCGCTGATCCCGCCCCGCCCCGCCCCACTCCCGATCGTGCTGCCTCTGCGGCCGCCAAGCGCCGTCGTCGTGAGGAGGAAGCCTCTTGGCATCCTGACCACTCCACGCCGTTCTGGATGTACCGGCTGGACCTGAAGACCGACAAGGCGGCCTACGTCTACCACATGGCCTTGGTGAAGGCGCAGCAGTCCCTCTACTTCTTCTATCACACGCTTCCGGACAACCTTGAAGTGGTGGCTGCGGCGGAGAAGGACATCAACAGCCGCTTCGAGCTGATCGAGAAGCAAATGGGCGATGAGTTGCTGCGTCTCAAGACGCTCCAGGACTCCGTGGCCGCCACTCCGCCCACGGCCTACTCGAAGGTCGAGTCGTTCGAGGTGGCCATGTATACGCCCGAGGCCCGTCGCTTCGCGAGCATGGTCGAGACCTACGACCAACTGGTGCAGACCCTCGACGTGCTCTGGTTCGCGGCCGCGATCAACCGCCGCACCCGGAGCCAGCTCATCCAGCAGTACCGCAATCTGCTGGTCGCCTTCGCACGCGAGATCTACGTCAAGAGCCGCCGTGCCAAAAACGCGGTCCGCGCCAACCGCATGCTGCGTGACAACGATCGCATCGAACGGGCCAAGGCGAAGATCGAGGGCAAGCCGGTAGAGGTCGATACGGCCGCTGACGATAGTGCCGAGGTCGACGCCGACGCTCAGGTTCCGGTTGCTGCCTGATGCTCAACCCCGCGCAGGAGCAGGCGGTCAGGATGCAGGGGCATTGCCTGGTCACGGCGTGCCCCGGCTCCGGCAAGACCAAGGTGCTTGAACACCGCGCGGCACACCTGCTGGACGAACCAGACGCCAACGTGCTGGGCGTCACCTTCACCGCGGAGTCGGCCGCCGAGCTGGAGCACCGCATCCGACAGCAGGCGCCACGCGCCGGTCGACGACTGGTCACCGGGACGTTTCATGCGCTTAGCCGCAAGATGCTGATCAAGGCCAACATGCGGTTGCGCCTCGTGAACGACTTCCAGCAGACCGACCTCCTGCGGCGCGCCTACCGCGACACCATAGACCCGGGCCTGCAAATCACGTTCGACGACGCGCGCGCCTACGTGGACCGCATCAAGGCGCAGGTCGACCCCATTCTTCCGAATCGCGACCTCGAGCCGTGCGTCGACGTCTATCTGCGCTACCAGGAGCTGCTGCGCCAGAGCGGCTCGGCGGACTTCGCCGACTTGATGCTCTTTGCGGTCCGTGGCATGCGCGACGGCACCGTTCCGGCCTACAAGACCAAGTACATGTTGGTCGACGAGTTTCAGGACACCGACGCCGTGCAGTTCGCCTGGATCCGGGAGCACATTCGTCAAGGCACGGCAGTGACGGTTGTCGGGGACGATGACCAGTCCATCTACGAGTGGCGGTTCGGGATGGGCTATCAGGGCATGGAGGACTTCCGCCGGCTCACTCAGGCTTCTCACGTCAGTCTCGACACGACGTACCGGTGCGCGCGCGAGATCATGGAGCCGGCGGGGCGGCTGATCGCATTCAACAAGGAGCGAGTGCACAAGTCGCTGACCACGGCCAATCGGACCAAGGGCGCGGTCCGCGTGAAGCCCTTCGCCGACAAAGAGGAGGAACGCTCCGCGATCGCGCAGGCGATCGTGGCCACGGGCAAGCCCGGCGACTGGGCTGTCCTCGCGCGCACGAATGCCCAGCTGGAGTTTGTGGAGCAGTTCATCGCCGGGCGACTGCCCGTGATCCGCTCCGGTGGCACCTCGTTCTGGGAGCTGCGCGGGCCTGCCATGTACCTGTCACTTTGCCGCGCGCTCTGCAACGGCGCCATGGGCGACCTGGATCCGGTCCTTAAGCGCTCGGGCATCTCCGAGAGCCGCATCGAAGCCATGCACGCCGAATACCGCAGCAGGGAGGCGGGAGCCGTCCACCGCTTCCTCGCGGCCAAGAAGGGTGGGTCTTCCAAGGATCCCGAGGATCGACTGCGCATTCTGATGAATCAGTGGCGCGCGATGCTGGCTGGCGGCGAGACCAATCTCGCGCTGCACGGCATCGCCCACTACATGAAGACCAGCGTGCGGCTGTACGAGCGCGACCGAAAGCCTGACGACCAGGCCAAGGACAATCTGCGCATGGACAACTGCGCCGCAGCGATGGCACGCATTCAGGGCTCGCTGCAGCAGCGGCTGATGCTCCTGCAGCAGGAGTCCAAGAAGGACGGCGATGCCGTGCGCCTGATGACCTTCCACTCATCCAAGGGCCTGGAGTTCCCGAACGTGTGGATCATGGGTTGCGAGGAGGGCGTCATCCCCTCCAGCAACAGCCCGCTGGAGGAGGAGCGGCGTCTCTTCTACGTCGGCATGACCCGCGCAAAGCTGGACCTCACGCTGTCCTACGTGATCAACGAGAAGGCGCCGGCATCGCGCTTCCTCAAGGAAGCCGAGCTGCTGTGATCCGCAGCGGGGCGTGCCTCGCAACGCTTCATGCGGCCCCACAAAAACTGCCCTCGCGATCCACCCCGGCCCTACGGGGCGCTCAGCTAGTCGTGATATCCCGTTGCCCGAGCCGCGACATCTCGCAGGCTGGTCTTAGCGTCGTCGGTCCAGAGCACGCTGTCCTGTAGAGACCGAAGCGCCTCAGGCTCTATGCCCATCTCGTCGGCCACCATTGTCGAGACGTCGTCATCGTTCAGGGCGTGGGCCGCTGCGAGGATCAGCCCGCACAGCGCCGCGCCGGGAAGCGCGGCCACGAGGTGGCGAAGCGCCTCGAGCTCTGCATGGTCTATTACCAGTAGTGTGGTCATGTGGCTTCACGTGTTCGAGTCAGAGCCGGGCCGCAGACGCGCGCCCGGCCGGATGGAATGGCGCTACGCTCGTTTGGCAAAGTGGGCGATGGTCAGCCAGAGGGCTGCGCTGATCCCCACGATGATGATCGGCGCGGTCATCGGGTGGATGCGGATGGGCGAGAGCAGAAGCAGAACGGAGAGGAGTGGAAGGGAGACCATCGCGTGTCTCGCAGCGACATAGAGAGTCGGTGAGGCAACGCCGAAGGTCTGCGACTTGACCTTGCGCATGACCAGGCCGTCGACCGCGCACGGTACGGCAACCACCAGGGCGAACTTCCACCACAGGCCCAACACACAGATGCGCACGATCAACTGATACAGCAGGGACCATGCGACATTGAGGCGTGCAGCGGCCCACTCGCGCACGGGCTGGATCAGCCGATTTATGCCCGCGTCACCCTCATCGTGCTCCACGCCGGGCGTGAAAATCCGGTAGGAGGCATCGATCACGTGCGAGTTCACGAAGGTCGCGTACCAGACGGTCTTCGCCGCGCCCTCCGCCTGGTCGGCGGCCAAGTCGCCCAGCACCGCGTGCATGCCTGTTCGTTCGAGCTGGATCTCTCGCACGATCCAGCTCTCCTTGACGAGTGCCAGGTAAAGCATCGCCCAGAGGGTGATGAAGATCAGGCCCCACTTCCAGAGCGTCAGCTCGCGGCCGGTGGCAGTCGAACTCACGCGGCCTCTCCGAGACGGTGCTCGACCGTGCGCGGGTGTGTGTCGCCACCCACGTAGCGCATGTCGCGCGGGTTGAGGATCCGGTAGGCGATCGTCGCGGCAAAACGGCGCGGGCTGTAGAGCTCGTACGCACACCCCTGCAGGACGCGCACACTCGCTTCGCCATGCTTTTCGACCCACTCCAGCAACGGCTGATCGCGCGTGGGATCCCACCGACGTTCTGCTGTACTGATTTCGAGCTCAAGCAGGCGACTGACGTTCCCAACGAGATGGGTGACGAAGACAGCGATCGCCACCTCCCCGGCCAGACCCGCGGCCGCCTGTATCGCGTCGCGCAGGCAATACTCCGCCACGCTAGTGCGGGTGGATGGGTACACCACCGCCGGCGGCACCAGCCAAATCAGCCGCAGCGCTGCGTCGTGGATCGAGGGGAGGCGCTCGAACAGATCACGAGCGACTTGGGCCATGCGCAGGTCCACCATGAGCGCATCGAGGAGCGTGCGCGCCTCATCGGGTGGCTCGATAGCGCGCGGCGCGGTCGTTTCCTTACTGAACATTGTCGCTCCTTACGCGGCCGCCTTCGGCGCGAGTTCGTCGTTGAGGATGGGGATGCGGCCTTTGAGCAGACGTCCACCGCTGACCTGGGCGAAGAACTCCAGGTTGGGCAGGCACCCAAGCAGCTCTGCCGAGACGATAGGAACCTCGGTCTCCTTCATCGCTTCGGTGAGCTTGTAACCGAAGGCGCCCGGGGTGTCGGACTTGGCATCTGTGGCCTGCGAGTACTCGATGTGGCGGACCATCGTCTGCGGGAAGGTCTCGGCGATGTATTCCTGCGTGCCGCCGTCGATCGTGCGCAAGACGATCTTGTTGTTGAGGTTGCCCAGGATCATGCGCGCCTTGGCATCGCTACCGACCTTGGCCGAGAAGTCGGCGAACGTCTGCGTGGCGATGACCAGGCGGATCTGCGAGCCACCGGCCTTGTTGAGCAGCTGGATGAGTTTGTCCGAGCACAGCTCAGCGGCCTCGTCGATGATCAGCGTCACCGGCCTCAACCGGTCCTTTGCAGCGTCGGCCCGCGGCGGCGGGGCCTCACCCTTGGCCATCAGGAATTTGATGAACTCGGCGTTGTCCTCATAGTTGTAGCGATCGCCGGAGACCGAGGTCATGTCGGAAATGAACATGGAGCCGATTGCCGAGGCGACCATCGAATCGGACAGGCTGTCCAGGCCGAGGTAGCAGACCTGGCCATTGCGGATGATGTTGGCGAAGTTGGTGATCGGCCGGCGATCGTCGAGGTTGCTGGTGTCGGGCGAGAGCAGCTCACCCAGCGTACCGGCCGTCAGCATGGTGAGAACAGGCGTGAGGCTTGCCGTCATCTTCTGCTGGTGGGAGCGATCGTGCTTCAGGTCACTGAGCAGACCTTCGATGACGCCGCTTGGCGCCAGACGCTGGACGACCGAGAGGTAGTAGTTGTCGTAGGCGATGGCCAGGCTCTTGTCATCCTTGGCCTGCTTCAGGAACTGCGCAGCCTCCTTGCGCCAATCCGGAATGTGCTTGTCGAAGTGGGCCTCGCACGCGCGAGCCACCAGCCATTCCGGTCCGTTGTCGACGAATCGCTTGAGCAGCCGAAGCGTCGGCTTGGCGTTGAGCAGCAGCAGTCCTTCGATCAGGTTGGTCAGGATCATCCACGAGTGGGCCGTAAACGGGTCGGCACCGGTTTCGGAAGGAATCAGCGATGCGATGCGCGTCGCCAGTTCGGTGGCGCGGTTGAAGTTCTTGAGCGGATCCAGGCGCCAGCTGTGCTCGGGGAACGCCGGATGGAAGAAGACGAAGTCGTTGCCCTTCTTCTGACGCAGGCACGCGTGATACGCGGACGTGGCCAGGCCCTTGTCTCCTTTCGGATCCCAGATCAGGACGGCCTCGCCACGGGCCACTGCCTGGTGAATGATGGTGTCGAGCATTCGGCTCTTGCCCGCACGGGTCGTCCCCACGAGTAGCGTGTGGCCGGCCGTGTGCGAGATCGGGATGCAGATCCGCCGCTCCTTGATCGCGCCAAGGCCGTGGATCCATCCCTGCCCCACCTCCTCGTTTGCGGGCGGCACCAGCAGCGCCGGGTCGCGCCGGCGGATCATGTGCGTCATCTGCGCTTCGGCTTGGGTCCACGGGAACCCGTAGCCGAGGAAGATCTCGCCTTGCCGCCCGGCAATGATCTCGTCGAGCTGGCCTCGCGACATGAATGACAGCGGCACGCCGACCAGGTGTCGCTGGACGGCGCGCATGCGCCATGCCCGGCGACCGCGGACCGTTGCCATGGCGAAGCAAAAGGCGGTGAAGGCGATGAAAGCCGGGGCACGCAGGTCGGTGGCGAGACCCATCAGCGCTGTGATGATCCCCGACGCTCCCCACGCGGCCGTCGAGTGGTACTCGTAAATCGGACGAAACGGATCTTCGAAGCTGAATGCGGCCGCGCTCATCGCGTGATCTCCTGGACGGAAACATTCGCCGCTGCAGCCTGCTGGTCGAGCGCCTCGTCGTAGGCGCTGTTCTTCTGCAGCGGGGTGGTAGACAGGTCGCCGCCGGCGCCAGGGCCACGGCTGTCGACCAGGTAGGGGTTCTCCGCACCCATGAGGTGCAGCTGAAAGATCGTCGAGACCAGACCATGCTGCTTGGCGAAGTCGCGCGCGAGCTTGCGCCAGACGGTCGGCTCTGCCGCGTCCGGCGAGATCATCCGCTCGCCCAGCGTCTTCTGCGCGTACTGACCGAACGCCAGCCGGAAGTGCGGGCTGTCGGCCAGCTCCAGCGCCGACTTACTGCGAATGAGGGCGGACGTGTGCGCGCCGATGTACGGGCCCAACGGAAAGATGGCCGTTGCGGCGCCCTGCCCCGTCGGAATGACGAGCGGCAGCAGCAGCCGCAAGGCCTCGGTGACCTGGGTGGAGAACCGGATGGCATTCACCGTCGCGTCGCCAACACGAATGTCGACTGTTCCGCGCGTCGGTGTGCGGGGATCGCGCACGATCCAGCCGAGCTTGTCCCAGATCGAGTGCAGCTCGGCGGGCGGAATGCCCAGCCCATCGACAGCCTGCCGGAATCGCGCGTGCAGGTGGCCGTCCTGCTCGAAGACGTCCTTGCCCTCCTTCAGCTGTCCCTGCTGGACACGATTGGCCATGGCGACTAGATAGAGCCCACCCGGCGAGTGACTGCTCTGCTCAAACCACGCTTGCGCCTGGGCCGCATTGGCTGGTGGCCAATCCTTCGAGGCAGCCTCCGCTCGGGCCTGCTTCAGTTGATCGTCCCGGAGATTGCCCTCGAGCTGGCGGTTGCGCAGCGCGATGGACTCCTCCTCCGCCGGCGCGGTGCCCGTCTCGGCGGGCTCCTCTTCGTCAAAGCCATCCGCGGGCTCCTCCCGGATCGGGACGTTTGCTCCCAGCTCACCACGATCCTTCTTGGTCCCCTTCTTCTCTCCCTTCGACGCAGGCCGCGGCGACGGGCCGCGCTCGGCGGCGGCGCCAGGCGTCGCCCCGTCGGGCACGGCGGGCTCATGTGCTTCCGACGGTTCCGACGGCGGAAGACCAGTGCCGACCGCCCCGCTGGGCTCTGCTGCTGGCGCAGAGTTTGCGACAGGAGGGCTGGCCGGAGTTGCGGTGCCGACCGTTACGGCGGCGCCGGCTGCGGTGGCGATCGGCTGGCCCTTGGGATCGAGCAGCTGCACAGGTAGCGCGGCCGGCGGCACGATCGAATTGGGGATCAGCTCCTCGCGGGTGAACAGCATGCCGGTAATCGGTACCTGGATCGTCTGGCCTCGATCGGTGACGGCGACGTGGGCCTGCCAGGTCATGTACGTGGTGCCGTCCGGCTGGACATTGGGCTTGAGGAACCCGTGGTCGTTGAGGATCTCCAGAACCTTCATCGGTTCGTTGGGGATGGACACCTCACCGGCGTCACGCAACGCCTGAATGGCCTTGACGGCCACGCCGGGAAAAGCGACCAGAAGGCCCTCGGTCGTGCGATAGATGCCGGCGTCGACGTTGTTGACGATCCACTCGCCGATCTCGATCTTGTCGTGGATGGCGCGCACGATGCGAGCAGCAACACCACGCGAGCCACCGTGCCCGCCAGCGGCTTGGCGGGTTCGGGCGTCCTGGATGTCCCGCGAGACGCTTGCGCTGTCGGCGCTCTTGATGATTGCCGCCAGTGGATTGCGCGGATCGGAGCTGCCGGAGAGCGCCATCATCATGGCGTCCACCGCTTCCTGCCCGTTGTATTCGCCCAGCCAGGCCATCGTGGCGCCGGGGATGATGCGGTAGACCAGGGCGGCGGTGAATGCCTCATGCCGCTTGTGCCGGGCTCCGGGTCGCCAATGGATCTGGTAGTGGTCGAGGCGATGCTCTCCCAGCCAGGCGTAAAGGGAGCCGGTGTGGGGATTCCACACCAGGTTGCCGGTCCCATCGATGGCGCCGACGTCCACGAGGGGCTTGCCCATGTCGTGGAGCATCGCGCCGATCATCGCCGCGGCGCGCCAGCGCGGCTCGAGGTGCTTGCGCGTGGAGGGTGGGTGGTCGAGCGCGAACACCGCCGACTCACACTTCAGCGCCGCGTAGAAGGCGCACTCGATGCCATGGCGAAGAAGCCCACCCTGCCCGCAATGGTGGTGCGCCTCCGAGGCCGGCAGCAGATGGACGTAGGCTGCGTACCCCTCGATCGCCGGAAGCAGCAGGCCCTGGAAGTCTTCATGGGACATGCTTGAGGCGCGTTGCAGGTCGTCGATCAGCGCGCGCTGGCTGTCGAGGAGGATGACAGGCGGTACCGCCGGCACCGCCAGGCCTCTGTCCGGGTAGCTCGGGATCGGGGCGCCATTGAACAGCGGCGCGTTCGTTGGAGGTGAGAACGGCGCGACCGGCGCCGGGGCAGCAGCGGGCGCTGGCGCAGCCGCAGGAGGCTGCGGGACGCCGGTACCGGTAAATCGCTTCCAGAACGCTTGGAGAGTCACGCTGTCACCCACGTTGAACACGTGGGTTCATTGTCCGGGGCCGACGCGCGAGCCCAGCTGGAAAAGACCCGGGTATCAGTCGCGGGTTTTGGCGTCTTCCCTCAGTTGCAGCAGCAGAACGGGGTCTTCGATCTCGTAGTCCCCGTGGCGGCCCGTGGGCGCGACCATGGCCCGCTTGGCGAGCTTGCGTACCGATCCCTGCACGCTACTGGTCTTCACCTCACGTCCGCCGAGGTACCTGGACATGAACTCCACGCCATCGGCGCTGTAGATGCTCGGGTGCTTCGGCTGCGCCAGCAACGCCAGGACTGCCCGATCAAGGTCCCGGAGCCCGTCGAGGCCAATGTACGCGCCGGCCTCCTCGCGCGCAGCGCGCCATGCCGCGAGCGCCTTTGGCACGTCGGCGTCGTTAGCGATGATCAGCTGCAGGACCAACTCATTGAGGTATTCGGGAGTGCGGCCAAGGGCGTCGAACGCCTCCAACATCGCCGTCCGGTCGACGCGCTTGGCGGTTCGCTCCGACAGGAACTCGATTCGGTCCTCGACAAAATCCGGCCCCAACGGCGGCAGCTGCAGCGGCATCGCCGACTCAAAAAGAGGCGCCTTCTGGACCCGGAACAGACGATTTAGCCCCTCGCGAGACGAGCCCGTGTAGAAGGCGAACAGCATGCCGGTCTGCGCCAAGAGGGCCGTGCGGAAAGCTGAGACGAAGTTGTCGCGCTGGACGCCTACGAGCGCCTGAACCTCGTCGAGTACCAGCAAGGTCGGCCTACCGTTGACGACGGCTGCCAGAGCGCGAGCCAGACGGCCCTCCAGCGTGTCATCTGCCTCATACCCGACGGGGACCATGGTCGCCTCGACGTCAGCCCCGGGCGCCTTGGCGCGAGCCTTGACCTTGGCCAGCTTGAGCTTCCGCCGCCAGCCGGAGTTGCGCCGTTCGAGTTCGGCTTCCAGACCTTCAACGAGGGCCAGGTCCGGAGCGTCCCGCCTCGCCCACAAGTCGATGTAGATGACCTGCCACCCAAGCGTTTCTCGTGCGTAGGGCAGCAGCTCGTGCTTCACGAAGGAGGTCTTGCCCTGGCGGCGCGGCGCGAAGAGCGTGATCCCTTGTTTGAGGCCGCTTTGGTAGACCCGAGCAACGTCCTCCAGCAACCCGGTGCGGGGGAAGTAGGGCAGTGAAATGGGGGACATAAATTAGCCTCTTTATACGGCGGACGTCTAATTATACATGCGCGTATAACTCTAGCTAAAGCGCAAAAAAACCGCCCCCCGCAGGGGACGGCTGCCTTCCTCGGCAAGGGCTGACGGAACTTAGAAGATGCCGCTCACGCTCTGGGTCAGGCCGGCGATGATGACCGGCTCGGCCTCCTCCCACTTAAGGTTGACCTTGTTCGCCGACGACAGGACGCGGGTGCGGTAGCGCTTGAAATTGGACGTCTCGTCGTAGCTGACCAGCTCGTCGCCGGAGCTGCCCTGGGCCAGGTGCTGCTCGCCGTTGACGTGGACGGTACTCTTGGTGCGCTCCGAGATCTGGATATCCACGATCGCCGAGTAGTAGACGTCCTTGACCATCGAGCCGGCGATGAAGTCAGCCGCGCCGGCTGCCAAACCGATGGCGCCGAGCCCACGCCCGCCGATGTTGCCGTTCAACGCCGCGGCAGCCGCCACGCCGGTCAGGGCTCCATCCAGCGGCGTGCCAAAGCCGCCGCCGAAGCCTGCCTGAGAGGCAGTCTGGCTGCTCTGGCCGACCTGCAGCACGTTGGCCTGCAGCATGAAATGGGCGTCATCGGGACTGGACACCACGCGATAGCCGCGGCGCTCGATGGCTGCCTTCACCTGGGCATCGAACGTGAAGTTCGGTTTGTCGGTGGTGTTGCGCACGTCCACGTAGACCGTCTTGTCCGCCGTCGGCGTCAGAAAAACACTGTCGGACATCTTGTTCTGGACGACCAGCTCGTGCTTGCTGATGGCGACCTGCGTGGCGGCACAGCCGCCGAGCGTAAGGAACGCGCCGAGCAGGCCGAGGAGCGCGAGGGGGCGGAGGATCTTCATGGTGGTTCTCCCTGTGTTTTGAAGTGCTGCGACCCGCGTGTGGCGAGCGGTGGTGGTGGTGTAGTGCCCGCGACTGCGTCCGTGACGTCGTGGGCGATGTGCTTGCGGTGGCGAGTGCCGCACACGCGGTGCTGTTGCCTTCGCCGATTGGGATGCAGCTCCTGCCGCGACCCGTTTCTGTGCCCGATCCCTCTGGGCGTGATGGTTGCCGTCCCCGGCTTGCCGGCCTCTGCCGTGGGGCGTCGTGCCCACGTCCTGACCTTCACACGCGATTTGGGGGTCACCAAACCACGGCATGTTCTGGTGATCGGTTAGTTGTCGCCTCGGATGCGCGCCATGGACGTCTGCACGGTTGTGCTTCCAAGTCGCGCGGCGACCTCGTACCACTGGTAGGCGCGCACGGGGTTCTGCGCGACGCCGCTCAGGCCGTACTCACATAGCGTTCCAAGGTTCTCGGCCGCTGTGCGGTTGCCCTTGTTGGCTGCCTTCACGAGGAGCTGAAGCGCCTGGTGTGCGTCCTGCGAGACGCCCGTGCCGTTCAAATACATCGTGCCCAGGTTGGCCATGGCAGCGGCATCGTCGAGCTCTGCCGCGCGCCGGAATTTCGCCACGGCCGCGCGGTAGTCGCCGGTGCTGACAGCCTGTAGCGCCTCGCGGTTGAGGCGGCTGGCATCAACGACGATCGCCGCCGGCTGCTCCTGCGGCGGCGTGCGTTCGGGCGTCTTGGCCACCGGGATCAACTGGACCGTCGCCGCGGCTCGGGACGACGCAATCTCGGCACGTAGCGCGGCGATCTCTGCGTCCCTAGTCGCGAGCGTCTTGCGCAGCGTCGCCAGCTCGGCAGCCGCCGCCGAAGGCGCTTCCCCGCAGGACGACTTCGCAGCCACTTCCGGTTTCGACTTTGGCGTGGCCCTGGACGGCGTCTGGACGACCGGCGGGTGCGATATAGCCACGGGCCGTCGCGGGGGCGCTACGCGATCGGCGTCCTGCACGCTCTTAGGGCTCGTCGCCACGGGCGAGGCAACGGAACCAGCCACTGGTCCGGCGGACTTGCTGGAGGCGGTCGGAGTCGCTTGTATCGGATGGCCGGTGGGAACACTGCCCCCATGTAGCCCAACCGCCCCGTCGAGGCTGTCGGTAAACATCAGTGCCCGCATCATTTCCAGACGCGTGTCGGCCCGGGCGGGGCGCGGCAGGATGACTGGGAGGGCGAGCATGACGGCGAGCGCCAGGCGGGAAGGAGGCATTGCGTCGATCCGAGAGTCACGGGACCGTGCAAGGCTAGGCGGCCGAGCGCGGCCTGGACTTTAGAAAGCAGCGGGTTTCAGTTGCTCGTTTTCAAGCCGCGGCGGTTGCACCGCCCGCGCGCGTCACGAAGTGATCCCAAATCCCGGCCACGTCCTCGATCAGATCGATGGTCAGCGGCGCGCCGAATAGCAAGGTCTCGTCGGCGCCGGACTGCGTCGCTGAGCCCGCGCCCAGGTCGCCCGTCCCGCGAATGCGCAGGTCCGCCTCGGCCAGCTCAAAGCCGTCCGTGGTGCTCACGACCACTTCCAGGCGCTCACGCGTCTTGGCCGACATCGGCTCCGGACACCAAAGGTGGCAGCGACCCACTCCACCGTTACGAGCCACGCGGCCGCGCAGCTGGTGCAGCGTGGTGATGCCGTAACGGTCCGGGTGGACGACGACGATGTCGTAGAGATTCGGTACCGAGATCCCGACCTCGACGACCGTAGTGGTCAGAAGGATCTGAGCGCGGCCCTCCTTGAGATCGTCGATGCCGGCGCGTTTGGTCTCGTTGTCGTCCTCGCCTGTCATGGCGCGCACGCGACCCGGGTACATGGCATCCCATCGGGGGTACGCGGTCTCGATGCTGTGCCTGTCGTCGATCTGGCCTGCGACCTTGGTTTTCCCCTTCCTCTTCTTCTTTGCGCCGTCCTCTTCGGACTCGCGCTTGGGATACACGACCATGATCGGCCGCCCGGCGTCGATCGCCTCCTTGATGAAGCGAAACATCGGTGCCCCACTGCCCTCCCACAGGTGCGTATGGATCTCCTTGCGCGCGTGGGTCTGGCGCATCTGAAACACCGAAACCTTCCCGAAGCGGATGAGCGCCTGGGTCCGAGGGATGCAGGTGGCCGACATCTCTAGTAGGTGCGTGCGCGTGGTGACGTAGTGCTCACGCTGGGCTCGGGACCACCGCTGCTGCTCATCGACCACCACGAGCGCGAACTCGCCCAGCTCGCGACTGAGTACGGCGCTCGTCCCGACGACGACCGTCGCGGCGGCGGCCTGGGAATCATCGTGGCCATCCGCCACCAGGACGCACGGGATGTCAGGAAAGATCCGCTGGAACTCCTCGGCCAGCTGCACCGCCAACGGGTATGTCGGCGCCATGATGAGGGTTCGGCCGCCCGCGTCCGCCGCGGCGGCGGCCAGCAGCTCGGCAACCCAGCTCTTCCCTGTTCCGACGTCGGCAGCCAGCACCGCGCGCATGGCCACCGGACGCGCCAATTCCTGCGCGATCCCCTTGACGGCCGCGCGCTGGTCATCGGTGAACTGACCCGGAAAACCCGCTGCACGCCTGCCGAGCGTGCGCAGTCCCAAGGGATCGGCGGGCTGCTCGTCGTGACTGGACTGAGACCGGTGGATGGCGCCGAGGGCGGCCAGCTCCAGGTAGGCACGCCGCGCATGGGTGCCGTACGCCAGCGACCGCGGCTGGTGGGTCTGCCTGATCACGTCCTCCAGCGACCAGCCCTCGCACCCGACGGCGGCGAGGAGTTGGGGCACCTGGGCAATCGGCTCCAAATGGCGCGTCACGTAAACGGTAGCGCGCGGGATGTTGTCTGCGAGATAGCTGCGCACCACCGAGCGCGTGCGCTCGCGGTCCGGGCCGCGCCCGGGGTACTGCGGGCGCACCTTGCCCAGCCACTTCAGGTCAACGAGCTCCTTGCAGATCAGGCCCATGTCACCGCGCCATTCCTTGCCAACCACGAGCATCAGCAGCTCAGCACCCGGGACGATATCCGCGCCGGTGGCGGGATCGTCTCCGAACAGGGTCACCCGCCATCGGTGATCGGCGGCGTCGGCGACCAGGAACGAAACGCGCGGGATGCCGCGCCCAGCTCGCGTCGGCGCCTCCACCGCATGCACGTGCACGGCGCACGGCACGCCCTGCTCCACGTGCTGCAGCTTCGTCAGTGGCGAGGTGAAGTCGTCATAGGACGTCGGCAGGAGCAGTGGCGTGTGCCACGGTTGGGTGATCCCAAACGACGAGAGCACGGCGAGCGCCGTGCTTTCGTTGGTTTGCTTGGAGGGTGCCACGGCGCCCTACGCCTTGAAGCGACCGCCACCGCCGGGATCGCCGTCCGCCTTGGTGGCGTGGCGGCGGTCCCCGGCACGGCGGGCGATGCCGATCAAGGCTCCGACGAGCACGATCAGGAGGACGACAAAGGCGGCGGTGAGAACGAGTCGAAGCATGGATTTGCCATTGTGCAGAAACGGGTCTAAGGTTCGACCTCAACGAGGGTATAAAGCGCGCTACCCCCTTGATTTAGAACGGTATATCGTCATCGTCGAACCCGGCCGCACCCCCGCTTTGGCTAGGCGCGCCATAGCCCTGGCGCTGGCCCTGATCCGCGCCACGGTTCTGGCCTTGGCTGCCACCGCGGTTGCCGTAGCCACCGCCACCGTTGCCGTTGCCGTTGCCGTTGCCGTTCCCCCGGCCCTGCCCACGCTGCTGCTGGCCACGATCGCGCTGACCCTGTCCACCGCCGCGCTGCTGGCCGTCACCTTGGCCATCCTGTCCGCCGCCGAGCATCTGCATTTCGCTGGCCACGATGTCGGTGGAGTAGCGCTCGACGCCGTCCTTGTCAGTGTACTTCTCGGTGCGCAGCGATCCCTCGATGTAGACCTGGCGCCCTTTGGTCAGGTATTCGCCCGCGATCTCCGCGAGCTTCCCGAACATCTTCACGCGGTGCCACTCGGTCCGCTCCTGCTTTTCGCCGCTTTGCTTGTCCGTCCACTGCTCGGACGTTGCGATGCGAATGCTGGTGATTGCAGTGCCACTGGTGGTGTAGCGGGTCTCGGGTTCGGCGCCGAGATTGCCCAAAATAATGCAACGGTTCACGCCGCGGCTGGCCATAGCTTTTTCCTCTCAGTTAGTGGATACGGTGTCGGTCAAAGGGGCCGTTCGACACTCGCAACAAGCGTCGATCATGGTCACGCGTCCGAAAGTTGTTGCACATTCGGAAGAAGCCGATCACATGACCGCCTTTCCGTTTGGCGCCGTTGCGCCTGAGCCATCTGGAGGTGGCTCCAAAAGTTAGTGGTGGGTTGCAATTGTTCGAGGTAGCGGTGCAAAAGTTGGCGAGAGCCGGCGCCACTCAGCGCGGCATCATGCGGCACGCCTACGGGAGCGAGTTCGCACCTTCGGCGTCTCATATCCGTAGAACGACCACGCCACCGGATCAATCATCATCGGTCGCGTCTGGACATAAGGCGCGGTCTGGACGAAGTAGCCGTGGTGGTCGAGCGCACCCTTGCGCAGAAGGGTCCACAGCAGCGCGATACCCAGCTGCGCCACCTGCTGATTGATCGGGAACTCCTGCCGGGTGATCGCCTCCGCCATGGAGCAGGATGGTTCCTCACGGTCGGCGCGCTCCATGGTGGCCAGCTCAGGGTAGAGATCGAACACGTTGGGGAGGCGCTCGCCCGCCGGGGGCCGCCCGAGGTGGCCAAGGCAGACCTGGCCCTCCGCCGCGCCGTTACCGAAGTCGAGCCACAGGCCGGCGCACGCCTTGCTGGCCATGTGGCTGCCAACGGCCGCGCGCAGCAGCGCCTTGTCCGTACAGGTCACGAGCAAGTCGGGTGTCCGGTAGTCCCCGAGGCTTTTGGGGTTGAAGTAGCCGTGGCTCGCTTCCCAATCGAACCCGAACGCGAGGTTGATTCGGTGGACGAGGCACAGTGCCTTCGGCAACCCAACGTCCGAGGCGTAGAAACGCTGTCGGCCAACGTTCGAAGGACTCACCCGGTCCCCATCCACGAGCGTCACGTCGAAGCCGGGATGCCCCAGCGCCATCACGGTGTGCTGGAGCCGCGCGAACGCCTCGGCGAAGTGGCTCCCGGTCCCGCCCACCCCGACGATCATCACGCGGGGGCGGCGCTGTTCGCCGACGAGGGCGGAAGGAATCGAGAAGGATTGCATCAGAGAAACCCCAGCCGTGTGAGTTGCTCGGTATCGAGCGGAATCAGGTAGGGCGGGCACACGAAGCGGACCACCCACGTCAGGCTCTCACGCGCTTCGCATTGCCCAAGAACGACCGCCAAATACGGGCCGGGTCGGGCGAGATCACCGGCGTCGTCGGTAGACGAGAAGTAGGACCCGTGCGCGCCATGGCTATGCATGTCCACCAGCAGCCGTTCGTCCTCGAAGTCGTCCCGATAGGACACGTGACCCGCGGACGCCGAGATCGTCACGGGGCGATGGAGCACCCAGCCGCCCTCGCCGAGCACGATCCCGGCCGCTACTTCCTGGTCCCCGCCCGCAAGGGCCAGCTCGGCCAATCGTCCGATCCAGTTCTGATCCAATCGACCCCCTGTGGGCCGGATGAACTCGTCGCACTCGCCGTTCGGGGTCTGCACGTCGGCGAGGCGCAGGCGGGCGTGCAGGGCAGCGCTGCGGACTTCGAGATACAGACCGTCGGCGGCCACGAGGAGGCGCTTACGGCCAACGGGCAGCTCAGGCAGCGCGCCGAATCGCGGCGCAGCCAGTGTGGGGAATGCTGCCTGCAGGACGGCGTCGCGCGCATCGACGGCGACACTCATGCCCGACCGCCTTCGGCGATCCATTCTCCCAGCGTCACGCCGGCATCTGCGGCGCGCTTGTAGGGGAAGCCCTCGACGACGCCATCGCGCGCGCGCCAGAAATCCTCAACGTCCATCGGGTCTTTCGCACGGCCCCGGCGAAGGGCTCCGGCGTAGTTGGAGTGGGTGAAGGCCGTCTCGAAGATCACTGCCTCCCACTGCGCCATTTCCTCGACCGCCGCGCCAACGGGCAGCGTGGCGTTGCCCGTGCACACCCGTGTGTCGCCGTACACATTCGGCAAGGTGGAGTGGAGCAGCTTCGTGTCGCCAGCGGGCCGACCATCGCCAGCGAACGTGGCTACCGACAGGTCGCGATCCGCCACATGTAAGACCAGGTTCGGCCAGCGCGTCAGGATGACGGACGGCTTGCCTTCGTGGTCGCGCAGGTGCATCGGGCGAACCGATGACGGCTGCCACCACACCAGCCGAGAGCCGTCACAGAACAGCAGGCGTTCGGGGAACACTTGGACTGGAGCCGGGTCTTCCCGGCGCGACAGGAGCAGGCTCTGGACCTTGCGCTCGTCCTCTGGCGTGATGGGACGGCCTGCGCCGATCACCGGCGAGCCCTTAACCGTATCGACGCGGTGCGCCGTCACCACTTCCAGGGTGTTGGTTTGCGCGCGGCAATGAAAGAGCAGAGCGAAGGTGGTGTTTATCTGCGCGACGCGATCCAGACTGGCATCGGTCACCGTGTCAACGAGGGGGCGCGGCATCGTTGTACTCCTGAACGTAGGACAGCGCGGCGGACGCCGCTGCGACCTGCATAATCCCCTGCTTGGCGACGGCCAGAAGTTGGGATGGGTCTTGCGCGTCGTGAGCGGCAAAGAAGATCGCGCTCTCGCTCTGCGCGTCCTGCAACTGCGACTCGTACATCGCAGCCAATCCCGCGTGTTGCGCCACCAGCGCACAGTGATGCTCTTGGCCCTCGGCGGAATAGAAGACCTCGAACGTCGCCCGACGGCGATGGCGGAACGGGGACAGGCTGTCCGGCGTCGCGTCGGCTAGGGACTTCAGGCGCGCCACCAGCGCCAACTCCGCTGTCCGGCCTTGCAGAGCCGCCTCGCGCTCACCGGCACCCATCGCCCGCGCTGCGCGCGCGTGCTTGCCATGGCGAAGAAACGTGGCGGCCACGTCTGCAAACTCCTCCGGCGGATACCAGCTCACTTCCTCCAGCGCCTGCTCGATGGCGTCCGACGCGAAATGCGGTACGTCCCCCTCCCACCGTGCGGTGCGGCCCAGATCATCAAGCGTCTCGCTGAGCATTCCACCCAAATAGTGGTCCGTGTCGCCGCTTGCCACGACCAGATGTGTCTTGACGGCCAGTGCGTCCCACGCCTCGCAGACGGCCGCGTAGAACGCCGGATCGGTCGCCGGGTCCGCGATCAGATCCACGCATGGCCACCCGTCGGTGACCACCACGACACCGTCGCCATGGGGGCCATCATCAAACAGGTTGTCGATGCCGTAGCTGTGGCCGATGATCTCGTCCATGGCACGAAACACCGTAGCCGGCGCGATGGTGTAGGCGCATCGTGCCGCGTCGGGACTGTGCAGCCCCATGGCATCGACCACACCGTCCACGAGGCGACCCCACCCAATCAGCACCAGCCGCAGGAGGTGGGTCGCGCTCTCGGTCTCGTTGACCGCACCAAGCTCCTCGGCGCTCACGTGGCCGTCGGCGAGCAAGGCTCGGCACCACGACAGGAGCGCTTCCATCGTCGCCGCCGCGAGAACCGTCCGCGAAGTCAGATTGCCCACCGCGCCGCGCGCAATGGTGGGCGTCTCCGGTAGCGCGGCTCGCTCGGCGAGCAGTGCCAGAAGACCGCCCTCCCCGGCACCAAGCGCCTTCTCGACCTCACGGGGCGACACGCGGCCGGCACGCAGGCCGCGAATGGCGCGCCGCGCGGCCGCGCCGCGTGCGGCACGACCAAGCCCGTTGGCCAGCGGGGCGCATGCGGCGCGGGTGGTAACCAGCGCCGACTTGCTGATGCGGGGTGGGGACCAGAGCGTCATCGTCAGACCAGCGGCAGGAAGGCGGCGTCAACCGCAGCCGGCGCGCGCGTGGCGGCGCCCCGCGTCACGTCGAACACGGCTTTCCAACGCTCCTCCTTGGACACGTCCTCGTTTTTCCCTGCCCACCGACGGATGCCCTCGATGGCGGCATCGGCGGCGGCGTTCTTGGCCCGCGACCGCCTGCGCGCGCCCTTCGTGTGGACGGCGGGCTTGAGGATCGGATAGACTAGGTAATCGCCCTCATTGGACGGCTCGCCGACCGTCGCCTGTGCGAGGAAGGCGTAGCTGGGCACGTACAGCGCCAACACTTCGGCCGGTGACAGATTGGGGTCAATGTCCTCCAACACGGTGGCACCGAAGCGGAACCGACGCTGCAAGCGCGTGATTACGTTGCTCTCGCTCATGCCTGACCCTCCTCGGCTGCCGACTGGTCGGCGTGGACTTCGTCCCCTGCACTCTCCTCGTCCTGCGACGCGGTCGGTTCCTGCGCGTCCTGCGCCGTATCCTGCGGCGGCGCTTCACCGCTCGCGGCTGCGAACATGTCGCCCGTGGGCGGGGGTGCCGGCTGCGGCTTCGCGGCCGGTTTCGCCGGCGCCGGCTTGCCCTTGGTGGCCTTGGCCTTCGCTTCGGCCTTGGCGTCCTCGGCCCGCTTCTTGGCATCGGCGGCTGCCGCTTCCATCCGGGCGCGCAGCGCGTCCAGTTCGTTGAGCTTGGGCTCGCGCAGGGCGTGGAATTGCGCGACCGCCTCAGCGAACGACTGATCGAGGTCGGCGTCGGCGGGGAACGAGAGCGCGAACGGCGCGGCGAGCAGCGCCTGTAGGTGCGCCAACTCCACATCGGACGTGTCGGCGTCGATGCCTTGCAGTGCCGGCGTCACCAGCAGCCGGAAGCCGCCATCGGCATGGGGCGAGAGGCGCAGCGTCACCGCTGACTGGCCGCGCAGCAGTGGCTTGAGGGCATTCAAGAAGGACATGAAGGTTCTCCGTGGAAGGTGTAGCCATTGGAGCGCGACCTGCGCCGCGCGAAAGTTGCGCTCCAAAGTGATCGCTCAGGCAGCGAGCCGGGCCTCGGCTTTGAACTTCAACTGGCCGATGGCGCAGTCCGCATCGGACACGTCGTCGCGCTGGCCCTTGTAGACCGGCTGATACAGCGATCCCCCGCGGTACGCGTAGAGGTACAAAATCTCGGCGTGGCACCCGATCGGCGGCATCGCGTGGTTGACGGGGATGGCCACGTTGCCAACGTCCACCCACGCATCGCCGTCGAGCATTTCGATGGAGACGCTGCGCTTGGTGGCGTGGTGCGCCTTCACGCGCACCGTGGCGGACTCCACGAACTTGACCTTCAGGCAATCGCCGGTCGCGGCGCTGCGCCCCGGGGTATAGGGTGCGGACCCGCTTTTGAACACGACGCCCTCCGCGCCGGCTGCGAGCAACGCGTCGTAATTGGCGCGCTTGGAGGTGGGGAAGGAGTAGGCCGGGCTGAGCGATACCAGCTCGGCGTGCGGCAGGAGCAGCCCTTCCAAGGTCGCGTAGCGACGACGGAAGCCCTCGGCGCGCATGTCCTCACCCCGAAGCATCAGGATGTCGAACACGTAGAGCCGATCGCCGACCAGCTCCGCGTCGAGAATCGTCTCGCCAGCATCGGGCAGCACCACTGCCGCGAACTCCGCCACGCTCGCCGGCACATCGAGCACGCGACCGCGCTTGTTGGTCAGCATCGGCGCGCCACACATGACCGAGAGCACTGCACGGACACCATCGTGCTTTTCCTGCATCAGGTAGCCACGCGCCTCGATCAGCGCATCAGCGTCCAGCGCCGAGGCGGCGGCGAGCTGAAGGTCAACGTCCACTCGTGGGCTGGTCGGCCGGACAGGCCCTGCCGACACGCTGGGCGCGGCGCTCGGCGTCTGGCCCACCGCGCCAGTGCGGCGGATGACCTCGTATCCCTTGCGCTCCTTTTCGCGCACCAGCTTGTCGCGTTCGCGCTCAGCCTGAAACCGCGTTAGGTTCTCGAACTTCGCGGTGGCGTTGCCCGACGTGCCGATGCGGCCGTAGCGCGTGATGACCTTGTAGTCGTCCGCCTGGCCGGACTGCTCAAGGATGATCTCGTAGAACTTCTGGCTGCCGCCCTTGTAGCATTCGAGGCGAATCAGATCGGTGGCGTTGGACATGGCGCGGACCCTCGTGGTGGAGACAGTTCCACCGTCTCACCGATCCGTGCGATTCAAACTTGCGGCAGGTTTTATCGGGCGCGAAATAGCTGGGTCACCATGGCTCCGCATGCGCGCCAGCCCTCGGCGTAGGCCTCCCCGTCGTGGCGGTGCAAGATGCGGTCAAGGTAGATCACCTCATCGTCGCCCTCCCCCGCACGGCCCAAGATTCGGGCCGTGTCCACAGCGGACGTCCCGCGTCGCTTGATGGACACCCACTCGGAACCAATCCGAACCGAACCGACGGTTTCATGCTGCATTCTTCAACTCCGTTCTGAATTCGTGGACCTTCTGGCCGTGCATGTCCGAGAGGCCTCGGACGAAACGCTCAATGATCGTGTCAAGGTGCGCGAACTCCTCGTGCCCCTTTTTCGGCATCAGGAAATCCACCGCCGCCGCGGTCGCGTCCGCTTTGAAATCGAGCATCATCGCCTGATAGGTGTCCAGGCTTCCGGGCAATTCGAGGGTCTCGAATACCGCTCGCCGCGTCTGCTGGGGGCGCAGCATGCGATAGCGCGCCTGCTGCTCGGTCTTGGTGGTCCACGATCGGGCGGCGAAGATCCCGCGTGAGGCCTCGGGGATGTTGAGTCCGGTCTGGACGACGCCCACCGTGGCCACCATGCACGCGATGTCGCCGCGCCGGAAGTCATCGGCCAGGGCGCGATTGCGCTCGGCAATGGTCATCTGTCCGTGGAACGGCATCGCCGGCACGCCGGCGGCGCTGATCTCCTTGGCGAGCAGGTTGGCTAGGCCCGGGTTCTCCACGTAGACGATGGTCTTGTGCCCGTCGCGGACGTGGTGGACAGCCCGCTTGATGGCATAGCGCTGCTTGCTGGTCAGGCGCCCGTACACCCCAAAGCCATCGACGCCTTTTTGAGGGTAATTTCCCGCCATCAAAAGCGCGCCGATGCGCGCCAGCAACGCAATGAGGTTGAGCTGCTTGCCCTGGTGAGACGCTTGCGCACGTGCGTGGTGATACCAGTTCGTGAACTCGTCGGCCACCGTGAGCCAGTAAGAGAGGTGCGCCGCGTCCCACGGCACCACGTGATGGACGACCTCATGCGGCGGCGTGCGCACGTACTTGGCGACCTCCGGCTCTTGAGCTACCCGACGCTTGATGAAGGGTGCGACCCACGCGCGCAATTGAGCGAGGCCCTCGACCTTGGGCACCTCGCGCTTGGCGCCAGATCGCAGATCCTCGGCAAACTCGTTGGTGACCCACTCGGTGACCACGTGGCGTTCCCGGAACACGTCCACGCCGCGGCGCGCCGGTAGCATGCTCGCCAGCAAGACCGGGTCCAAGTAGGGATGAAAGCGGCCATAGGGCTGCACGGCGGTGCCGTCACCGCCCGCCCACTCGAGCAACGGGAGCAGGTCTCGAGGGAGGTTCGCGCAGGGCGTCCCCGTCATGCCGTACCGTCGGCGCGGGCTGACGGCATACACGGCGCGCGTTTGCGCCGAGTCGGGATTTCGCAGCAGGTGCGCCTCGTCACACACCATCGTGGCGATGCGCCGGCGCAGAAGGCTGGCGTAGGTGCGGCGCGGGTGCGCTCGGTTGATCGGCATGCGCAGGCGGCTGTAGGCGATCACGTTGATCCGGCGTAGCTCACTGCAGTCGTCTGGGGACAGAATGACCTGGTAGTCGTCCTTGGGGACACCGACTTCGGCCAGCTCAGTCAGTAATTCACCCACCAGATGCGCCTCGACGCAGATGAGGTTGTGCCGACCGCCGGCCAGGCAGAGCGCGATCGCGGTGCGCGTCTTGCCGAGCGCCATCTCAAAGCCCACCACGCCCCGGCGTGCGAGACGCAGCTCGACCACGTCGGCCAGCTGGTAGGACCAGGAGGCCACGCGATCGGCGCCCGTCGCCGCCAAGCGCGCGCGTGCCGCCAGGGCTTGCACCGGAAACACCTTTTCCCGGCTCGGATGGATCTCCACCCACCCTGACCCCTTGGCGGCCTGCTCGCACTGGAACGCCGCGGCGAAGCCGGGCGCATCGAGCACCAAATCCTCACCGGTCACGGGATGCGTGGTCCTGTACGTGCCCCCCTCGGTGGTGAACTCGACCTCCTGGCCCTGGAGGAACATGCCCGAGCCCCATGTCATCGGGTCGCACTGCAGCGCCTTGCGTGCGGTGGCGCGCAACGTCCCCTGCTGGGGCATCCCCTCGATCAAAGCCATGCGCCCGAGCGGCGTCCGCGCGCGCGTGTCGCGGCGGATGCGCCGGCTCAGGTAACCGACAATGCCGGGGTCAGGCCGCGGATCGCCGCCAGCGGCCCGGACCGTCTCGATGAACTGCTGCCAGGTCGCGAGCGGTTCGCGCTGGGCGAGGTAGACCTCAAGGTCGACCTGCCCCTGCCCTCTGAAGCGCACACCGGCCGGGTAGCGGCCCTCCTCCGGCAGCCGCCGCGGCAGCTTGGCTCGCAACACGGCATTCATCACTCGGGCTTGGGTAAAGCCGCAAGCAAAGCCCAGGTGGACCTTGCGCCCACTGTGGGAGATCCGCACGCGCGCATCACCGGTGACCGGGAGAGTCACCGCCGGCACCGATGCCGTGATGGTGGCCGGCGTCAGTGTCGCCCGTGCCTCGGCCGTGTTGGGGCACTCCAGCGCCAACCTCGGCAGCGCTTCGTCCAGTGTCGACAGTGTGCGAACGATGGGCGGCGCGGGGTGGCAAGCGCCGAACACGGCTACGCTGACGTCCACGTCCGTTCCTTCTTCGCGGAAAGAACCCGCCGGCAGGCGCAGCACCGCGCGCAGTCGCCCCTGATCGAGATCCGATCCGGCCAGGGTGCAGGCGAAGCTGGTGGGCAGAAGGGCGACCACGATGGCGCAAGCCGCGAGCGAGCGCTCGAGGGCATAGACATGACTCATTGCCGACGTGTGCTCGCCGAACTTGCCCATCGTCGTCGCGGAACCGACCTGGAGGAGCGGCGATTCGAGGTGAATGGAGAACGGCGGATTGATGAGGCCCACGCCCCAACCCTTCGCACGCTGCTCCGGCAGCGCGAGGGCCTCCATCGTCAGAATGAACCCCGCCTCCTCCGCGACGGACATCAGCGCGGTGACGCTGGGCTCGTGAATGTCGGCGCCGCCCAGGACATGAAGCGCCGGATCAGCGAATCGAAGGAGACTGCCGGTACCGACGCTATTGTCCAGGATCGACACCTGTGCACCGGGATGCCTGGCCAGCGCGGCTGTCATCGCCGGCTGCGCGATGCGCCACATCAGCGCAGCCACAGGCTCGGGGGTGAAGAACTGCGACAGGTGGATCTGACGGGCGGCGTGCAGTCCGGCCAATGAGCCGGGGCGTGCTGTGCGGGAGCCAAGGCTGCGCAGATCGCGTAGCGGGGCGTGCCAGTCGCGGGCGGTTGCGTTGATCGAGGTCATGCCGACACGTTGCCAGCTCACGCACGGCGCCAAAGTCGGCCACATTTTTGTGGCGGTATCATGGGGGGCGATCCTCACTCCATGAATATGTCCAAGCGCACCCCCGCCCAACGGCTCCGCACCCACCTTCGCGCCAACCTCCGAGCGAACCTCTCACGCCTGCGGACCTCCGTGGTCGAGGGTGCGCAGGTCGCGGAAAATCGGATGGCGCTGCTTGGCGCCTTGGCCGTGGTGGCGCAGCCCCTTTTCTATGTCGTCTTCGGCATCCTCTTCCCCCAGCCGCACGAGAACCTGTGGCTACGGCTGGTGATCGTGCTCCTCGGCCTGCCGATCGTTCTGGAGCCCGTGATACCGCCCAAGTGGCGCCGACATCTTCCGATCTACTGGCTGCTCTACATCACGGCCACCCTGCCCCTCTTCAGCACCTACATGCTGCTGATGAACGGCATCTCCGCCGCGTGGCTCGCCTATCAAGTCGCCGCGATCATGCTGGTCTTCATGCTGTTCGATGCGCGCGCCGGCTTGCTGTCGGTGTTCGTCGGGTGCGGACTCGGTGTGATTCTCGACAATGTGTTCCATCACGCAGAGATCCATTACCGCACGCTCGGTCCGGTAGTCGCCGTGTGGCTATTTGCCGGCGCGGGCGCCGTGATCTGCGACCTCAGCCGCGCGATCGCCTGGCGCGTGCGGACGCACAGCCTACAGTCGGTCACCGCCACGATCTCGCACGAGCTGCGCACGCCGCTTGCCTCGATCCGTCTGGCCGCACTCGGCCTGGATCGCCACTTCCCGGAATTGATTGCCGGCTACGATGCGGCGATCGCCGCCGGACTCATCAGGCCACGCATGCGCGCCCGATCGCTGGCGGTCGTGCGCGAGCTCGCCGACACCGTGTCGTCGGAGGCCGAGCACGCCCAGGTGACCATCGAAATGCTCCTCGCGGCGGCGCAGGCCACAAGCCAGCAAGCGATGGGTCGTGTCGACGCCGGCGCCACTGTGTCGGCGGCGGCTGCGCGCTACCCATACGGGTCCAGTGCTGAGCGCGGCCGCGTTCACGTTGCGATCAAGGACAACTTCTGCTTCTTCGGCTGGGCACCGGCTCTTACCAACGTCATCTTCAATCTGCTGAAGAACGCGATCCACTACACGGCCAAGAAGAGCGAGGCCATGATCCACGTGCAGGTCGATCGCGTTGAGGGTGGCCGCGGCCGCATCACGGTATTCGATACCGGGACGGGCATTGCGCCGAGCACGTTGCCGCGCGTGTTCGAGCGCTACGTGTCCGGTAAAGACCGCCCGGAGACCGCGCTGGGCATCGGACTGGCGTACTGCCAAGATGTCGTGCGAAAGATGAGCGGGACGATCACCTGCAGCTCCACCGAAGGGATCTTTACCCGTTTCGTCATCACCTTTCCCATCCTTGCAGAGGACGCACCCAGTGCTGCGTAACATCCCAGACACGGTCCCGCCGTTCTACTTTCCCACGCGCGTCCTGCATATCGACGACAACGAGACCTACCTCAAGGTGATGCGACCGCATCTCGATGTCACGTTGGAGAGCTTTTCCTCAGCGAACGAGGCACTGGACCAGATCGCGTCCGTGGAAGGCCGCCCGGGAATCCTCAGCTCGTTGGTGCGGCGCCGCGCCAAGGGCAACGAGGCCGAACTGGTCCTGGACGTGCCGATGATCCACCACATCATGTACGACCCCCGTCGGTTCAACATGCCGTCGGTGGTCGTGGCCGATTACGCGATGCCGGAAATGAACGGCCTCGAGGTGCTTGCCTCCTGCGCCGAACGGCACGTTGGACGGGTTCTGCTCACGGGCCAGGCCAACAAGGAAACCGTCATCCGCGGTTTCAACCAGGGCCTGATCGACCATTACGTCGAGAAGTCCTCGACCACCGCCATCGCTGATCTCGCGGCGATCATCGACCAGCTCCAATGGCGATACTTCAGCCGGACCTTCGCGTCCGTGGCGCAGTCTTTGTCGCGTGACGACTTCGGGTTCCTCTGGGATGCGGAGGCCTTCGAGGCGCTGATCGGCCTGCTGCCGTGGGAGCCGTGCGAGATGTACGTGCACGGCGCGCCTAACGGCATTCTCTTTCTCAGTGCGCAGGCCGAGGGTGCGTTCCTCGTGATCTCCACTCCCGCGGCGATGCTCAACCTGATCCAGGCCGCGGAGATGGCGGGAGTGCCGCGCGACGACCTGGCCCGGATGGAGTCGGAGGAGTGGGCACCAGTCTTCCACGAGGGTGCCAGCGAGTTCGTCGCGGGCCAAGCCAACTATGACCTCGTCCCGGTCGAGCCGCTGCGCACGGCCGAGGGCACCTACTTGGTGGGCGTGCTGGAGGACCTCGCGCGCTTCAAGCTGGACCAGGTGACCTCGTACGACGAGTGGCTGGACCAGCACGAGGCCGTATAAGCCAGACGCTGGCGGTCAGCCGCCGGCGCCGACAAACGTTCGCCGCTCGAAGGTGCCCGTCCAGATGCCCTTCTTCTTGAACTTCGCATCCGACTCCTCAGCGCTGTAGTCGCGGGTGATCGGGGTATCGGCGATCGCCCATCCGTCGCGCACCAGCACCGCGCTGATGTCGAACAAACCCACGAAGCACTTGCCGACCATCCGGCCCTGCGGGTCGGTCCCCTTGTCGAAGCACGCCACCTCGTAGCGGCCGAGCGCGCGGCGGAGCGCTATCAGGCTCTGCTCACCGCAGTACCAGTCGACCGAGCCCGTTCGGCACGGCACCCGCGCGTCTGGCACCGCGATGCCCCAGAGAACGACCTGGCGCCCGTTGAGCATGAAGCTGTTGGCTGAGACGACCGCGGGCTGGCCGACGATGGCGCCGCGCGCGGCATTAGCGCGGGTGCGTTCGTTGGTGATCTCCTCCGGGGTCGCCCGGCGGGCCGGCGCGATCGGTGCCGAACGCGCAGGGGCTTGGTCCGGTTCGGTGACGCGGTCGAATGCGCGCCCGGCCGCGTTGGTCCCCTCGAATCGATCGAGCAGCCGCTCATCGGCCGCCGTCACCCCCGCGTCGCCGGTGTCGGTGGGAGCCGTGTGGCCGCCCCAGCGCTGATAGGCGATGAAGGCGAAGACGGCCCCGCTGGCCAGGAGGGCGGCCAGGAAGAGGCCGCGGTTTTGAGGTTTGGTGGCTTTGGCCATGCGTATCTCCGGTGGTGTGCTGAAAGGTTACGCATGGAGACTCCGCAGGAATCTGCAAAACCTGCTGAAATGACCTCGACCTTTTCTGGCCACAGGGGCCGGTGCCCGAGTCATTCTGTGTCCACTACTGACGGACGCCACCGAGAGCCGATGCGCATGTCACGATCCAACCGCTTACGCTCCAAGCAGGCCAATCAGCCGTTCGAGATGCGCCTCCCGGTGCCAAACCCGGCCGAGTCCTACGCCCTCGCATTGACCGCCGCTCATCTGGCCCACGCCGTCAAGCTCGGGGAGATCCTGACCGCCTGCGACGCCGGCTCGGATCTGACCCGACGGTTGTCCGGAGAGATCGATGCGCTGCTGACCGCCGCCGATGAGCAGTGGAAGGTGTTCCTGTCGCGTGCCTGCGTCACCACGGCTGAGTACGACGCCATGGACGCCATGGGACCACCGAACACCATCGCGATCGACGACAACGGACTGCCCGTGGCCATTTGGGAGTCGGCCGCCCCGCGTGAACCGTCTGAGTGGCCGCCGGGGCTGACGCTGGCCGTCGCAAGTCACGAGACGACGTTCATACCGACGGTCCCCTTTCGCCAAGTCAACGTCGCTTCACTGCCGGCCGGGGTCCACACAATCCGAATCACGGATCCGCGCCACGCGGCCATGTCCGCGCTCGACGAGGTTTTCCGCGTGATGGGTCACGACTTGGATACGCACGTACGCGACGCGGCCTCATCCATCGCCTGGCGTCGCCTCGCCCACCTGGTCGGCTTCTACAGGAAGGCAGCCAAGCTATCCGGTGATGCGATCTGTGAGGACGAGTTCCGCGAATGGGAGCAGCGCACGCGCGAGATCACCCCGGTCGATCAGATGGCACGTGTCATCGCGGAGGGAGCGCTGACCTGCCGTGCGCAACATGTGGCCGCACTGCAGCTCGTGGCTCGACTGGTCGGTCGCGCGATGGATGAGAGCCAGGCCGCCGCGCTGGACGCGGACGAGGCCGAATGGCTGGCGTCCACACTAGCGGTGGTGGATGAGTCTCGCACGGTGGTGGCCACGGCCATGCACGGCTACAACCTCGCGCTGATGGCCTTCGCCGGCGTGTCCGCACAAGGCACCTCGGCGATGGCCATAACGCGTCCGGTACCGCACGGCCTGCCGGTCTTGGCCATCGTGCCCGAGGGCACATCGGTTGCGACCATCTTCGGACACGGGCTGCCCGGCAAGGGGGCGAGTGAGGCACTCGCCAACGTGGCGACGTGCCCGCCTTCCTTGCAGCACGACGGCGACGCGGGCGATCACGCCACGCTCGGTCCGCAGACCAGGTCTACCTAGACACCGGGAACGGCCGGGCTCTGCTCCGGCCCGTAGCCTTTGGCGCGCTTGACGAGCTCTGCATTGATGCGGGCCTGCGCCATCTGAAGGACCTCCAGTGGGGTGCGTCCGCTGAGGACCTTCTGCGCACCTCCGATCAGCTGCTCTGGCGGCAGCTTGTCGATCGCGACCTTCTGCGCGCGCAGCTGCGCGATCGGCAGGCTGGCCACCATCAGGACACGTACTGCCTTCTGGAAGGCCCTGGCTTCTTCATCGGGCAGGCTGGCGGTGATCGCATTGATCGAGTCCACCATCGTGTCCAGCGACGACCCGTCGATCCGCATCGTGTGCATGGCATCGGCCACCCGCGCCGTGGACGCGTCAGTCACCTCGGCCACCTGGCCGCGCGTGGAGTCCGCGGAGGCGGCGATGTCGTCGGCGCTGCGACCCATCGTCGCCTCAGACACGAACGCGAGCCCACTCTCGGCGCCACCTGATCCGATCTCCCCTTGCCATGGCGAAGCCGGAATGGGCCGCTCCTGGGCGATGGCGGCGCCGACCTCACGAGCGCCCTGCTCGGTCTGGCGGTTGTGCCGCACGACCAGCGCGGTCACGACGATGGCTGCGACGACCAGCCCGACGACGAGCGCCGGTGCCTTCGATTCCTGTGAGTCCATCCTGTAGCTCCTCTTCACTGAATGACCTGCGCCGCCTGGACCTGAATGTCCACGGTCGTGCGCCCTCGAAAATGGTTTGCAGCCAGCTGGTAGGTGGCCAGCACCTCTTGGCCGACGCCTGCCGGGACCCGCCCCCCTGGCGTCATGGCGCGGAACCAGATGGCGGAGTGACTGCCGTAGTTGCTGCGCAGCTGCAGTTTCAGATGGCTCCCGTCGCCCACCGGCTTGACCTGCTCCACTACGAAGCGGTCTGTGAAGGCCGCGGGCTCGAACTCGCGACCGTACGGCTCGAGCGCATCGAGCTCCTCGATCACGGACATGTCCGGCGCGCGCCCCAGCGGCCCGTCAGACCACGTGATCGGCATCAGGCGCGACGGATCGATCTGGGCAGCCACTGCCTCGCAGAAGGCGTCTTGGAATCGCACGAGGTCCGCCTCAGCCAATGCCGTGCCACCCGCGCCGGCATGCCCGCCGTACGAGAGCAGGAGCCCGGGATTCGCGGTGGCCACGGCGGCAAGCGCTTTGCGAACGTGCACGCCGGGAACGGTGCGGAGCGAGCCGGTCAGGATGCCGGGGTGACCCTGCTTAGGCGACAGGCAGCACGTGGGCCGGCCAAAGGCCTCCACGATGCGTGAGGCGGTGATTCCATGCACGCCGCTGTGGCCGTCGGGAAGATGAACCACCACAGCGGGCATGCCGGCCTGCGCCTGCACGCTGGCGATATCCATCGCCACGGCGGTCATGGTCCGCTCAACCACCTTTCGTGCTTCGTTCTCGCTGTCGAGCAGCGCCGCCAGGTAGTCGGCCTGGTCCTCATCGGTCGTGGTGAGGAACTGCAGGGATGCCAGCGGATCGGCCATGCGCCCCCGGGCATTGATCCGCGGCCCCACGCCGTGGGAGATGTCCTTGGTGGAGAAGTAGCTCTCCAATTTCATCACTTTGCGCATGGCCTGCCACGGCGCACGTTTGGAGTTGTTGATCAGGCGCAGGCCGTAGCGGATCACCGCGCGGTTGTTGCGCGATCGCGCGAGGGACACGGCGTCAGCCGTCGTGCCGACCGCGCTCCAAGCCAGCAGGGGCGCGAGCGTCGGGGCATCCTCCGGCAGGTGCCCGCGGCGGATGAGCTGCTGCCGGACCGCGCACATCGTCAGCCACATCACGTGGACGCCGGCAATCAACGGGTCGGGGAAGCGCGAGTCTTCGCGCGCTGGATTCACGCACGCGAGGGCTGAGGGCGGCCCCTTGCCCTCGACGCCATGGTGATCGGTGACCACCGTGCAGAAGCCCGCTGCCTTGAGGCGTGCGAGCCTGGGCTCATCACTGCTGCCCTGGTCGCCGGTGGCAATGAGGCAGGGACGGGGCAAGTCGTTGATGATCCGCTCGACAAACGCGTCCGATACGCCATAGCCCTCGCGCTGGCGATGGCTCTGCAGCAACACGATGCGATCCCTGGGGACCCCGAAGTACTCTGTCAGTGCCAACAGGAACACCGCGCCGGCATTCGCTCCGTCCGCGTCATGATCGAAGACCCCAGCCAAGTGCATGGACGGATCCATAACCGCATCGGCAAGTGCGCCGGCCGCCACGTCGATGTCCGGAAGGAGCTCCGGGCTGTCGAGCAGCCGCGCGCTGGGCGCGATGTGATCTCGCAACGACGAGGTGCTCGCGGGAACGCGAGCGGCGATGACGCGCGCCTGCAGCTCGGTGAAACCTTCGGACCGGGCTCGGGTGAGCACGGCGGGGTCGATGGGTCGATCGCGCGTCGTCGGGAGCATGGGCGTGGTCTGTGTCATGACCTCAAGCATCGCGGTCTGGAGGGAGGCTTCAAAGATCGGTCAGATCTCCGCAAATGCCTCGTCCTCCTTGAAGGAGCGTGCATCGCGGACGGCGGCCTTGAAGCCAGCGCTGGGCTTAAACACCGGAATCCGGGTGCTTGGCAGCCACACGGGCTTGCCGGTGTGCGGGCTCTTTCCCTGGCGCCCCGGCCAGTCCTTGGAGAGAAAGCGGCCGAATCCCGTCACCTGCACGGTGCCGCCCTGGGCCACATGCGTCGCGACGATCTTGGCGAGGCTGTTGATGACGGCTAGCGCCGCGGCGTGGCTGATGCCCACTTCCATCTCTAATCGCTGGGCAAGTTCGGTCTTGGTCACGTGATGTATCTCGAGCGGGACCGCCTCCTGCGGTCCCTTTGTGCATGCGGTGGAATATCCCGGGCGCGCTAGCGCAGCGGGATCGTGTCGTAGCCCAGCTGCGCGGCAACAAAGCTGGCCAGGTGCAACGCTTCGGGTGCGTCGTCTACGGCCAGTCCCAGTTGCTTTGCCCAGGCGGCGAGGCGGAGCTGGTTGGCCTGGAGGTACTCACTGGGACGAGGGCGAAGACCGTCGGCCACATGCGTCGCGATCGCCGCGTTGTTGATCGCGGCAACTTCTTGCCCGTCGCGATCGAAGCGCAGCCATAACCAGGTGCGAACGCGCCCGTCCGATCCGTTCTTGCTCCCCGTGTCCACGTAGATCGTGTCCACCTTGGGCAACAGCTCATCGAGTCGATCGAGCGCATCGGCGACCATGGCATGAACGGATTCGCGCGCCTCGCCCACCGGTGCCACGTCGTCGCCCCGCGACGCTGCGCCCTGTGCCGTGCACCAGGAGCCACGCGGGTTCAGCTTGAAGAGCTCGCGGCCGGCCCAGTAGACCTCCTTGGCCACACTGGGTGAGAGCGAGGTCTCCTTCGCCAGGCGGTCGATCGCGCGGTCCTCGTGCAGCACGTGGGGGGTTAGATCCACGCGCGTGGTCTTGTTGCCCGACGTGCGCTGGAGCACCAGCGTGTTCTGGGAACGATGCGTGATGTCGCCGGTGATGTCGGTGGTGACGGAAAGCAGCCGGGGGATGTTGGTGTGAATGACCCGCAGGTGGGCCAGTATCTGGTGGTGGGGGTACACGGTTCGTCCTTCAGGGATTGGCGGCGGGGCGCGCGACGCGGCGCGCGATCGCCTGGTCGATCTTCTCGAGGTAGATGCGCTGCAGTGCTGGGTCAGGGGAATGGTAGAGGCCGATGGCTTTGGCCAGTGACTTGCTCCGGACCAGCCCATCCTTGAAGAGCCACCCCTGCACGAGGATGTTGACGCAAAGATCGTCTCGCAGGACCTCCTCCGAAATGCCCCGCGCGGCCAGCTGGTCGAGATGGCTGGAGTTGATCTGGGCTTTGCCGATGTCGTACGTGCCGTTGCGGTTGGTCCTGGAGTTCTCTCCGACCGTTCCCCCTTCGACGTCCAGGATGAGATACAGCGGAATTGGGTCGATGTCGAAGACGGCCGCGGCCTTGGTGACGCAGGCGCGCACGTCCGGATCGTCCTCTGGAAACCGGTGTTGGCGCGACTTGGGTCTGTGCTTCACCGCCGGCGGCGCAACGTGTGCAGAGCGAGCGGCCTGCGGTTCGCGCACGAACTCCGGTGCTGCACCGGTGATCGTCGACACCGCTCGACCCAAGGTAATCGTGCGAATGGCGCTGCCATCGGCCTGTACCGCTGCCGCCAGGCTGAAGGCGAGGCCGCCGAACGCCATCATCGCCGCGCGTTGCTTCGTATTTGCTCTCATCCCCCTCTCCTGTTGGTTATGACGTCGTCGCAGGACTCAACTGTAGGTCGCTGGACGATGATTCCCGGTCCGAATGACCGCCATCGCGTGGCGTCGTTTCGCTAGCCGAGACGGCCACGATTCTTCGGCGAGACCCAGCGCTGGCGCAGATCGTCCATCCGCTCATCGAGCGTCGCGTCGACCAGGTCGATGAGGAAGCAGGCGCGCACGGTGTCGTCGTCCATTAACGACTCCTCGAAGAAGTCCGGCGGCAGGGTGGCCAGGTGCCGGTCGAAGTAGTAGCGGGCTGCGACCGTGGTGAATTCGTGCTGGACGCCAGGCTCATCGTCCGGGATGACGATGCGCGCGACCACGAGGCCGTCTCGCACGATCTCGGCGGCCAGGCCCGGCTGCTTGGCTCGCGCCATGTAGCGGATGTTGCGCGCGCTGTAGGGGGCAAATCGCTTGGTGGACACACAGATCTCCAGGGGTGGGTGACGCGCCCAGAAAATCACCCGGCCTGTGCGGACAAAGATCGTGCTGGTTGTCTCAGGAATCGCGACTGCGGTTCGAGCCGTGAGACAGGCGGCCGCGGAAGAATCCGATGGGTACGGAGATCCATGAAGGCACCGGCTGGCCGTGCAAGGTGCCGGGTTCGAACTTCCATTGCGACACGGCCGCGATCGCCGCTTCGTCGATCTGCGGGGCCACGCTGCGCGAAACGCTGATGCCCTCCGGTAGCCCGTCGGGCCCGACAAGCACGATGAGCACCACCCAGCCTTCGGCGCCCTCCTCGCCGTAGGCGCTGAGCGGATACTCGGGCATCTCGGTGTTGCGGTACGTCGCGATCTCACGTGGCGGCACATCCGGGCGCTTGAGCGGCGCGCTGACCAGGTCCTGCGGCCTGGCGGCCACTCGCACCCTTCGAGGCCGCACCGGCGGCTCAACCTTCGTTCGGGGCATGCGCACGGCCGTAAGTGCCGGCCCCCGCGACGGCGGCTCAGCGCGCGCCCGGTGCTCCATGGCTGGCGCGGGGTTGTGGCGCACGAGCGAGACGATCAACACATCCCGCCGCCCCGCCGGAGGTTCGACGCGCGGCGGCGCGGCACGCACCGGCAAAGTGGCATAGATGACCAGGCACGCGTGCAGCAGCAGGGCGATGGTCCAGGCAGCGATACGACTGGGTTTCAT